>JANPJW010000186.1:0-7585 GCA_031425715.1 Chitinophagaceae bacterium
CCTGGCTTTTTGCATTCACCACTACAGCTATGGCATCTGTAGCAACAGCATTCCAGGCCGGGAAATATTTTAAAGAATCGGTTAAAAACTTTTCTTCTTTTACGGTAAGCCCACGGGTGATGATAATGGTCCTGTTGCTGGTGTCTTTAAACAAATCCCGCAAACATTCTGCCTCCGGTTTGTAATGAGGAATAATGTCGGTGCCGGGAAAAGAGGCTTCGTACATTGCAATCTGCTCGTCCATTACAGGTTTAAATGATTCGTCTATACTCACGTGTATGGTACCATGTGTGGGGGAATCATACAAAAGTTCGTCGTTTTTTTGAGGAACGCAGGAAGAATATAGTACCATTATACATGCGCAGAGCAGATACACGGGTTCAAACTTTGCTCTTATCATCTTTCAGTAAAATAATTTTTCTTGTAGCCCCTGTAAATTCTAAAAAAACCGTACAGCATACATACCCCTCCAAAGATTTTCATCACAGGATCATCAAACCTTGCCTGGAAGGCAGTATCAAAATATTTTATAAAAACGAGGAAGGTGCCCATACCCAGCCAAAGCAGGCCCATACCAAAATCCATAATGCTCTTCATGCGCACATAACCCTTATTTTTCTCGCTCATTTCGTCCCTCTCAAACTCTTCCAGTGCCATATTGTGTTTTTTTAGAAAAAGCAATTTACAAATAAATAATAAGCTTTATTCTGCCCCGGTAAACTTTACAGGTATGGTGTAATAAACAGATACATTTTCTCCCTTGCTTTTGCCGGGTATCCAGGCAGGCATCTTTTTTAATACCCTCATTACCTCGTTGTTAAATACACTGCCGCCATCTTGAACGGTTTCAAAAGATTGTAGCTTGCCGTCATACCCTACTACAAACTTTACTTTAACCGATACCACGTCGCCAGCTTCCATCTCTTCGGGGTTCCGCAGGTTTTTCTGCAAAAATTTGCGCAGGCCTTCCATGCCTCCCGGAAAAGCAGGCATCACTTCTGCCACTGCCATCGGTGCAAGCTTATCAACCCTTGCAGTAACGGTCTCTTTTTTAATAGTTTCCTTACCAGCCTCCGGACCTTTAACCAGCAGTTTCTCATGCTCCTGGCCTGCCTGCGTAACATCTGAAATGGCTACGCTGTCCAGGTTTTTTGCCAGCTTGGTGGCATTTTTTTCATCCTTGGTGATCACTATATTTTGTAAAAACTTTTGACTGGGAGCCTTTACTGTTTGCTTTGGCCTTGGTATTTCTACTTTTGGTGGTACAGGAGGTATCGGTATCTGTTCATAAATTTTGGTTCCATGGTGTTCGGGCACATCAATTACTGAAAGCAATGGCTTATCGGGCTTCATAAATTTCAGCAAAACAAAACCCGCTGCCGCGAGCATAAAAGTAAAGCCCAGAGCCATCATCAACCTATTGCTGTAAAACTTGCGCAAGTCGTAGGCTCCGTAATTTTTATTGCGATGTTCAAAAACGATATCAATTAAATCGGCGGATAGAATTTGGTCTGTTCTCATATTAGATGGTTTTGATGTGATGAAGTCGCCATTTGGCTAACCGTAAAGATGCGTGCACCATCATTAATCCATAATGCTGAGCTTACCGTTTGCAGGAAAGACCCGGAAGCCCCATGCTGTATGTGCCCAACCGAAGCATTACAAGAGCGCTTCAAACCACTTCTCGTAAACATTCTACTCTTTATCTTTGCCGCATGAAAATTTTAATGGTCTGCCTTGGAAACATTTGCCGGAGTCCCCTTGCAGAAGGCATTCTTAAGCACAAAGCCATGGCCGCAGGTCTCGACTGGGAGATAGATAGTGCGGGTACCAACGGCTTTCATGTAGGTGAAGCACCACATCATCTCAGCCAAAAGGTAGCCAGGGCCAATGGTGTAGATATTGGTAAACAGGTGGCACGCAAGTTTACCAGTAAAGATGTAATGGAGTATGATGTTATTTATGCAATGGCAGCCGATGTGATGCAGGATATTCGCAAAATTGCAGGTGCTAACATGAACGAAAGCAACATCAAATTATTTTTAGAAGAGCACTATCCCAATCAATCTTTAGATGTGCCAGACCCATGGTATGGCAATGAAGATGGCTACCATGAAGTGTATGAGCTGATAGATAAAACCTGCGACAGCATCATAGAAAACTTTCTTTTAAACAACAAACAGCAGCAATCAAACTAATGGCTAAACCGAGCATACCACAGGGCATGAGAGATTTTTCTGCCCAGACTATTTACAAAAGAAATTTTATTCTAGATACTATACGTGCCGTATTTCGCCTCTACGGTTTTGAACCGCTGGAAACGCCTGCCATGGAAAACCTGGATACATTGATGGGTAAATATGGCGAGGAGGGAGACAAACTTATTTTTAAAGTTTTGAACAACGGTCTAAATGATCCCAAAAATGTTGACAAGGCAAAAGCCGGTTTTGAAAAGTTATTACAGGGCAAAAACACTCCCGAGCTTACAGAACGGGCACTGAAGTATGACCTCACCATTCCGTTTGCCCGGTATGTGGCCATGAACCATGGCCAACTAACGTTTCCCTACAAACGCTACCAGGTACAACCAGTGTGGCGGGCCGACCGGCCACAGAGAGGTCGTTACCGGGAGTTTACACAATGCGATGCAGATGTGGTGGGTAGCCATTCGCTCATCAATGAAGTAGAGCTTTGTAACATGTACCACACTGCTTTTTTCAACATGGGGCTTAGAGATTACGCCCTCAAAATAAACAGCCGCAAGCTCCTGGCAGCGCTGGCCGAACTCTGCGGCGGTAACGACAAACTTATAGACATCACCATTGCCATTGACAAGCTTGATAAAATAGGTATCGATAAAGTAAAAGATGAACTGGCATTGAAAGGCCTTGATACTACCCAGCTAAAAACAATTGAAACTTACCTGGCCATTACCGGTAGCAATGATGAAAAAATGATCGCCATCAAACAACTTTTTACCGGCAACGAAACCGCTCAAAAAGGGCTGGAAGAAATTGCATTCGTGCTTGCACAAACTAAAAATACCAATACCTCCCTGGACCTAACGCTGGCAAGGGGCCTGAATTACTACACCGGAATTATTTTTGAAGCCAAAGCTCCAGATACCGTGAAGATGGGCAGTATTGGCGGCGGCGGCCGTTATGATGATCTCACCGGATTATTTGGCGTACCCGGCATTCCTGGTGTGGGTATCAGTTTCGGGGTAGATCGTATTTACGATGTGTTGGAAGAACTGCAGCTTTTTCCCGCCGACCTTCAGGCAGGTAGCACCGCATTGTTTTTCAACATGGGTACCGAGGAAAGCCTGCTGGCTTTGCAGCAAATGCAACTGTTAAGGGAGCAGGGTGTTGCCTGCGAAATTTTTCACGAGCCTGCAAAAATTGACAAGCAGTTTAAATATGCCGATAAAAAAAACATCCCCTTCGCTGTTATTATTGGCAGCAAAGAAATAGAAGAAGGAGAAGCAGTGGTAAAAAATTTACAAACATCTGCTCAGCAAAAAATACCGCTTATCCGTTTAGCAGAATTTTTTAAAGAAAATAACCAATAGCTTAGTTACCAATCTATTAAAATGGAATCAATCTAAAACAATTATGATGCTCATTAAAAAAATACCAGCCGTTGTTGCCATTTGCGTGATGTTGGCGATGGCTTCCTGCAAAAAATCAAATACCCAAGGCCGCTATATTCCAGCCAATGCATCCATGGTGGTACATGTAAATGGATCTGCCATAAGCGAAAAATTGCCCTGGGAAGAAGTAAAGCAAAACGAACTTTTCAAGCAAATGTATGCCGATAGCACCCTGAGCAGCATGGCAAAATCTGCACTGGACAACCCGGAGAATACAGGAATAGACACTAAAAACGATCTCCTATTTTTTATGGTTAAGGACTCCACAGGTTCCTATGTAGCGTTTGAAGGCACTATAAAAGATGCTGCTAAATTCAAGGCTTACAATGTTGCCGTTGTTAAAAATGCCACTGCATCGCAAAAAGACGGCGTGGACTATATCAGCAACAACGAGGTAACAGTTTCGTGGGATAAAAATAAGTTTATTGTAATTGCGGATGCTCCCGATAGAAAAATGGCTTATCCCGCCAATCCCTGGATGGACTCTGCTTTTAAACAACTGAAAATAGATACCCTTCCAAAAACTACACCCACCATTGCCCGTAATGGCGTGCTAACTGCTGCCGGGCTGTATAGCCTCACGGAGGAAAACAGCATGGGTAAAAACGAACGTTTTGGCAAGCTTGTTTCTGATAAAGGCGACATGCATTTTTATGTGAACATAGAAGCAATGGGTAATATGGATGCTGGTATGCCAGGCATGGACATGGTAAACCTAAAGAAACTTACCGAAGGGTCGGTAGCAACAGGCACCGCCAGTTTTGGAAATGGAAAGATGGATGTAGACATGATGTTTTATGCGGGCAAAGAAATGACCAACCTCTGGAAAAAATATGCCGGCAATAAAATTAGTGATGACCTTTTAAATCGTATTCCGGCAAAAGATATAGCCGTTTTTATGGCGATGAACTTTAAGCCGGAGGGCTTAAAAGAATTTGCAAAAATTATGGGGCTGGAAGGACTGATTGGCTTGGGTGCTCCTATGCTCGGTTTTACTTTGGATGATTTTATTAAAGCCAACAAAGGCGACCTTGTATTTTCAGTAAGCGAACTCTCAGCTGATACTGCTGCAAAAACAAAAGCCAACATCTTTTTTGCAGCGTCGGTAAATGACAAAGTTTCTTTTGATAAAATGATAGCTGCTGGCAAAAAATTTGGGGGCCAGGTTTCTAAACAGGTTGACGCTCCCCTTTTCTTTAATTACAACGAGCAATATTTTTCGCTGGGTAACAACCAGGCAGCTGTAGACCAGTTTGGTACCAAGCCGGCCGGCAGCATTCCTGAGCTTTACAAAAAATTAGGGAACGGACCTATTGTGGGTTTTGTAAACTTGCAATACATCATCAACAGTGCACAGAAGCAGTCCTTAAACGACAGCCTGGCACAGGCAGCAATGAATGCTTCCGCAAAAATGTGGGACAACATGATCATCAGCGGCGGCAGTTTTAAAAATGACGGCATCAGTCAACATATAGAAATTAACCTGGTGGATAAAAGTACCAACAGTTTGAAACAGATGAACAGCTACATGGGTATGATGGGTAGCCTGGCTCAGCAGAAGAAAAAGCAACAACAAGCTGAAAACATTACAGAGCTAAGATTGACAGGCACACCAGGCCCCGCCAATGATTCTACGGCGTTGGTAGAATAAGACATCCAAAAAATTGTTTTAAATTGAAAGCCGCCGGCACAGCATCCGGCGGCTTTTTAATGTAGACGAGTATGGAGATAACATTACAGCAACTCTGCCCCACTTTCCTTGAACAGGGAAAAATAAATCAGTCTCAACTGTGGAATGCAGCGCTCATTTTTAAAGCGGGAGAAAAAATCCAGTTAGTGGCACCAAGCGGCAGCGGTAAAACCTCTTTCATTCATTTTTTGTATAGGCTCAGAACAGATTTTAGCGGTAACATACTTTTCAACAATACGAACATCAGCCATTTTTCTGCAGAGGAAATTGCTCTGTGCAGGAGCAGCCAATTGAGCATTGTTTTCCAGGACCTGCGTTTGTTTGCGAATCACAGCATTGCAGAAAACGTAGAAGTCAAGAAAAGGTTGAAACCTTTTCAAGAGGCCTTACCCGTGGCTGATATGGCGGAGCGGTTGGGCATTGCAGGTAAGTTAAGCCAGGCTGCAGGCATCTGTAGCTATGGAGAACAGCAGCGCATTGCCATTATCCGTGCCTTGCAGCAACCTTTTGAATATTTAATCCTGGATGAACCCTTTAGTCACCTGGACGATGCCAACAGCAGGAAAGCAATGACACTGATAGAAGAAGAAGTTGAAAAGAGAAATGCTGGAATTATTTTGGCAGACCTCAGTGAGGTAGCATATTTTAAAGCAGATAGAACACTAAAACTGTAACGCCATGGCAAGGTATCAATTCAAATGTTTGATTTCTGATGTATGATTTCGGATTTCTATAAGTTCGTCACGCTCCGCTCATTCATAAATGATCATTCAAAATTCAGCCATCTTAAATCAAATATCCTAAATCACAAATCAAAAAATCTTAAATCATACATCCTACATCACAAATCAAAAATCATAAATCATAAATCAGGCATCCCTTGACGCTTTCTTTTAAAAATATCGCTCCCTTTCTGAACACCGGTCAAAACAAATTTTCCCGCCTGCTGGGTTACGCCGGCCTTGGTATCGGGGTTTTATTGTTGTTGTGTTCCGTGCAGTTGTACATCAACATCAACCAGTTGCTAAAAGATCGCAACCCACGCAGCACCGGTTTTGATTATATTTCTGTAACAAAGAAAATTACAGATGCTTCTATGGGTAAGGAGCACAGCTTTTCTGCACAGGAGTTGGCCGAATTAAAACAACAGCCTTTTATTCAGGATGCCACGCCGTTGGTAGCCAATAATTTTTCGGTTTCTGCCTCCGGAGGTTCAATGCTTCCCTTTACTACAGACATTTTTCTGGAAGCCATTGATGAAGATTTTATTGATACAATACCGCCATCTTTTACGTGGAAGGAAGGCCAGGCAATGGTACCCATCATTATTGCCTCCGACTACCTGGAATTGTACAATACTGTATTTGCTCCCAGCCGGGGCCTGCCGCAAATATCCGGCAGCAGTGTGAGCGCCTTGCTGGTGCAACTGGAATGCACGGGTGTGAATGGCACGCAAATTTTTAAAGGAAATATCGTAGCACAAAGCGATCGCATCAACTCGGTAATTGTACCGCTTAATTTTTTACAATGGGCCAATAAAAATATCGCCAACATTACTAGTAGCAATCCCAGCCGCATCTTTGTAAAAACTACCGATGCCAACAATCCTGATTTCCTGAATTACCTGGAAAAAAATAACTACCAGGTAAATAAAGACAAAACCAAATTTGGGAGAGTGAAGCAGATACTCCAGGGGGTAGTTGGTGGTTTGGGAGGATTTTCTTTGCTTGTGATTGTACTGGCCATGCTACTCTTTTCCTTTTACCTGCAACTGATGATTGCCCGCAGCAAAGACAACTTGCTACTCTTGCTCACGCTCGGTTACTCGCCTGCGTGGTTGAGTAAAACCGTTGCAAAAAAATGGGTGCCTGTTTACATCAGTATTATAATCGTAGCACTTGCGGCAACGCAGGTATTTCAATATTTTTTCAAGCAAAATTTTCTAAACGGGAGGGATGATCTTAGTCCTGTGATTCACTGGAGCGTGCTGGCAGTGGCAGCAGTTTTGGTAGTGCTTTGCATCCTCGTCAACTTCAGGCTCATAAAGCGGCTGCTTTTTAAATTGTAGGTTTCGTATTGTCATTTGTCAGCAACCCATTTTTAGCAGCATCTGCCTAACTTGCAAATCCAATATTGCCCATTGCCCATTGCCCATTGCCCATTGCCCATTGCCCATTGCCCATTGCCCATTGCCAATTGCCCATTGCCCATTCCCCAAAACCAAATGACCAAAGAACAAAGAA
>JANPJW010000187.1:0-4492 GCA_031425715.1 Chitinophagaceae bacterium
ATTTATTTCAACAGCATTGGCACGCTGGCAGCATACAATACATCTGGCCGTCACCAATACAATCTTACAGACGGGCAACCTTTAAAAGGCATCAGTTATTATCGACTGAAACAGGTTGATATCAATGGAAGTTTTGTTTACAGTGATATCATCGTCCTAAACCGGAATAGCCAGGAGACCAGGATCACTGTTTATCCAAACCCGGTAAAAGAGTTGGTTACAGTGGTATTCACTGCAAGTGATAGACAAAGAAAACTGCAGATAACAGATGCAAGAGGTGCAGTAATTAAAACAGTTATGGTTCCTGCTGCTGTTGCGAATATCAAAACAGATATGAGTGCTTATGCAAAAGGCATCTATCATATCAGCCTTGAAGACGGCACACAAAAACTTGTCAAGAAGATCATGAAACAATAAAAAATAACTGGTTTTTCTTTAGAAGCTGTATCAAATTCTGATGCAGCTTTTTTTGTTTTAAAGCTTTCATCTTCACTCGTAAAAATCATGTTTTTCGGGGATAGTTGGATGATGATTGCAAAGCTATTTTTAATGGACAATAAAAAAATATGAAAAAAATAATAATGATTTGGCTATCGTTAGCCAATTGTGTATCTGCACTTGCACAACCAGCAAACGACAATTCCTGCGGAGCTGTGAGTATTCCAGTAGAAAACCTGGGTTGTGAACCCACAACAGTTTACAACTACACAGGTGCTACCTGGAGCAGCGGTAGTGGCAATACCTGGTGCGAAAATTTTCAAAACTTAGACGTATGGTTTAAATTTATTGTACCAGCAAATGGTAAAGCCATCGTTAAAATTGATGCTTCAGATGGGAATGCATATACTGCCGAAATGTACACCAGTAATACATGCAATAGCTTGGCGGTTTTCAATAGTTTTAGCAACGGCTATCCTTGTATATACACAAATGTTCCAACAGAAAATACAAGAGAATTTGTTGGGTTAACTCCCGGTGCTGAAGTGTATATGAGGGTGTACCGGCGGTTTAGCAATTTAGCCGGTTTTGCCAATGGTGCAATTAAAATTTGTGTAAGCAATAACAATGTATTGGCTGATGAGCCATGCAATGCAGGATTTTTTCCGGTAGATGCTGCAGATCCCCTGGGCCAGGATTGTACCCCTGTAACTTTTTACAACTGGTCGGGGGCTACACTTACCCCTTCCATACCCAACCCTTCTTGTATTGCCCCCATGCCGGGTTCCAGCGTACGGGACGTGTGGTTTAAACTAAGGGTGCCTGCCAGTGGCAAACTGCGCATCAATCACACTTATAACGGCACTTGTTTGATAGCTTATACCGCTACCGCATGCAATGGTACTTTTACAGAACTAGGTTGTACTTTTTTTGGCCTTAACTGGACCAATCTCACGCCCAATAGCATTGTATATATCCGCATGATGCGCTATACAGGTACCGGTACAGCACTTGGCGACGGATCGGCCAAGATATGCGCCGCTGAAAGTAACCAAGTGCCCACTGCCAATAATAACATTGGCAGAATTGGTATCGGTATTGATACCCCTTTTTCAAAATTAGATGTAGCTGGCAATGGTTTGTTCCGTTCCACCCTTACCACACTTGGTAATTTAGAAACAAGGGGTGATTTAATTGTTGCAGGAAATATTTTATCGAAATATGGCAATACAAAACTTCCAAACAATACATCAGTTGGAGGTCAGTTAAGTTTAGATTCTCTTTCATTTTCAAATCGCTTAGGCAATCGTCTTTCTCTTTATGGAGGATTAGGAAATTCTCCCCAATATGGCTTTGGCATACAAAGTGGCTTGTTACAGATGTACAGCGACGGCAGCAACACCAATATCGGATTGGGGTATGGCAACAGTTATAGTTTTATCGAAAGGGCCCGTACCATCAACAATGGCGAAGTGGCTTTTCAAACAAATGGCAGGCTACAGATAAGAACCGGCACACAATCGGCTGGCCTATGGTTATCCAATGCGGCCAACAGCACCAACTCAGCATTTATAGGAATGTCCAGTGATAACCAGGTTGGCTTTTATGGCAATACAGGTGCACTATTTGGATTAACGATGAATACCACCACGGGCAACGTAGGCATTGGTTTAAATGGTGCCGCAGCACAAGTGCCCTTACAATTTTCCAATGCGCTTGGACTTACAAAAATTTCTTTGTTTAGAGGTATTTACGGCGATATAGGCATAGGAGCCTACCCAGGTGAAATGCGTTTACAAAACGATATACCCAACGGTAAAGTAAGTTTAGGGGTCATAGAAACCACTGGCGCCTATACAGAATTGGCAAAGGCAGAACGCAACGGCGCATTTGCATTCTCCGTTATTGGTAACCTTTGGGTAAATGGTACAACCTATGCAAGTGATGCACGCTTCAAACAAAACATTATGCCAATAGATTCTGCTTTACAAAAACTCATGCGCATAAATGGGGTTGAATACGAAATGAAAACAAAAGAATTTTCTAAAAATCATTTTGCTGCAGGCAGGCAAATGGGTTTGCTAGCTCAAAATGTAGAAACAGTGGTACCCGAAGCTGTGAGTGAAAAAGATGGCTACAAAGGGGTGGATTATGCAAAATTAGTACCGCTATTAATTGAAGCCATAAAAGATTTGAAAAAAGAAATAGAAGAATTAAAACGTAACAGATAAAATATGATGAAATTAATTGGAATTGTTGCAATATGTATGATTGTAAGTAATCCACTATTGGCACAAAATGTAGGAATAAATACCCTTACCCCACAAGCCATGCTACATGTAAAAGACAGCAATGTACTTTTTAATGGGCCAAATCCGTTTGTGAATTATGCCCCTACTTCTCCCCCACCTGTAGAAGGGCCTGGCACTCGTATGATGTGGTATGCACAAAAAGGCGCATTTCGTGTAGGTTGGGTAGAAGATAATAAATGGAACAAAGACAGTATTGGGATTTTTAGTATGGCAATGGGCCATTCTACCCTTGCAAACAATACCAGTGCTACTGCATTTGGTCTTCGAACAAAATCGCAAGGGTTCGCCTCTACTGCTTTCGGATTTAGCACAGAAGCAAACGGAGATTATAGTTTTGCTGCTGGATACCAATCAAAAACCACACAACAAATTGCTACTGCCATTGGAGCCCAAAACTTGGCGTCTGGTTTTTTTTCTACAGCAATAGGGACTAATAACATTGCGTCTGCAACTAGCTCGGTGGCCATAGGCGAATCAAATGTAGCTTCAGGTGCTGGTTCATTTGCTGCTGGTTCCAATTTAAAAGTAAAAGGAAGGGCTTCTTTTGCTACAGGTTGGTACAACGATACCAGCGATACGCCCGATCCTCAATTTATAGCACCTACAGATAGATTGTTTCAAGTAGGCAACGGTGATGGATTTTTTGGAACATTGAGCAATGCGTTGACCATTCTAAGAAATGGCAATCATGGTATTGGAACCTTAATCCCAAGAGCTCGTTTGCATGTAGCGGACAGCAGCGTATTGTTTAGTGGAGCATCATTTTTGAGTGCTGGTCCATACGCAAATCCACCCGTTTCTGGCAGTGGTGTTCGTATGATGTGGTATCCACAAAAAGCGGCATTTAGAGCAGGCGTAGTTAATACCAATGATTGGGATAGAGATAGTATTGGTCTTGGGTCATTTGCATCAGGGAATAGCAATTTAGCTAAAGGTGATTTTTCTTCTGCAATAGGCAGTAATAACAAAGCTACAGGTCCATTTTCTTTTGCGGGAGGCTCACAAAGTCGTGCAACCGATAGAACTTCATTTGCTTTTGGTGAAGCTGCTGCAGCCACCGGGTATCAATCTATAGCATTGGGTAGTACGGCAAAAGCAAACGGTTTTAATGCAATAAGCATTGGTTCCGGTACTACAGCTTTAGGTATAGGGGCTGCTAGTATGGGTTATTTTGCTACGGCCCCAGGCACTACAGCTTATAGTTTTGGCAATAATACCATTGCAGGTGGTTCTCCATCTGTAGCCATCGGTATCAATGCCAAAGCCCAATTCGACAACTCGATGAGTATCGGGTATTTTACAGAAGCTGCTAGCAGCAATTCCATTGTAATGGGTTTTTACAACGACTTAACCACTGCTGGTAAATTATTTGAAATAGGAAATGGCAATACTACTACAAGAGGCAATGCTTTAACTATTTTACAAAATGGTAACACAGGTATTGGCATTTTAAATCCCTCTTTCAAATTAGAAGTAGGTGGCCGCATGCTTTTAAGAAACGGTGGTTCATCGGCTCAAAGCGCTGGTTTATGGCTAAGTAATACAGCCAATTCTTCTACTCCCGCTTTTATAGGAATGGCAAATGATAATAACCTCGTGGGCCTTTATGGTAATATCGGCGGATGGGGATTAACCATGAACACAAACAACGGAAATGTAGGTATAGGTTTAAATACGGCATTACCCGCTCGTCCACTTTCTTTTCCTCCATCCATTGGTGAAAAAATTTTACTCTACCCAGG
>JANPJW010000188.1:0-5676 GCA_031425715.1 Chitinophagaceae bacterium
AATGCCGGTTTTGAAAACTACCGTGATTTTCGGTTTAAAGAGCTGGGTCGTTTTGATTATACCAAAGAAGATTGCTTCCAATTTCATGCAGCGGTGAAGCAACATGTGATGCCGCTGGTAAATGAAATTTATCAAAAGAAAAAAGAAAAATTAGGACTAGACAGCTTGCGCCCCTGGGATATGGATGCAGAGCCGGCAGGAACCAAACCCTTGCGCCCCTTTACCAACGGCGATGATCTACTTAATAAATCTATCGAGTGCTTTAACCAGCTTCGTCCCTTCTTTGGGCAGTGTTTGCAAAAGATGAAAGATCTCCAACACCTGGATTTGGAAAGCCGCAAGGGCAAAGCACCGGGAGGCTACAACTGCCCGCTGGCAGAAAGTGGTGCGCCCTTTATTTTTATGAATGCAGCCGGGCAAATGAATGACGTAACCACCATGTTGCACGAAGGTGGCCATGCCGTACATTCTTTTTTGGCACACCCACTTCCCTTGAGTGGTTTTAAGGAATACCCCATGGAAATCGCAGAAGTAGCCAGCATGGCTATGGAACTTTTTACCATGAACCATTGGGAAAGTTTTTTTGACAATGAGGCAGACCTGCTCAGGGCTAAAGAGCATCAATTGGAGAGAGTAATCACCATTTTTCCCTGGATAGCCACCATCGATAAATTTCAACATTGGGTGTACGAGCACCCGGTGCACACCCACGAAGAAAGAACAGCAGCCTGGGTAGCCACGCTTTCAGAATTCCAGGATTCGGTGGTAGATTACAGCGGGCTGGAAACTTATCGCAGCAATGCCTGGCAGCGCCAGTTGCATTTGTTTGAAGTTCCGTTTTACTACATTGAATATGGTATAGCGCAACTAGGTGCCATCGGCATGTGGATGCAGTACAAGAACAATCCGCAGCAGGCACTGGATAATTATTGCAATGCCCTCGCCCTCGGCGCAACAAAAACATTACCCGAGCTGTATAAAACTGCAGGGCTCGAATTTGACTTTTCGCCAGATAAAATAAAAGTGCTGATGGATTTTGTGAAGCAGGAAATGGACGGGATTAATTAAAAATTAAAAATTAATAAATGCCTTCTGTTCAGAGGGCATTTTTTAATATATCGCAAACAAGAGTGCTCCTAAAATAGTCAGCGTCTTATGCTGAAAATCCTGAAAGGAGTTTTGCTTAAAACAATTTTTTTAACAGGGGCAAGATATATATTTGCGAAGCAAATTATTTTTACACCTCATAACCACAATCATGCTTTTTTTAGCCCGAACAACGGCAGCGCTTCTTTTTGCCGCCTGTCTATGCCTCAGTTCTGTAGCCCAAAAATTTAATATTGCCTGGGGCGACAATGCAAAACTGAAATATGATTTTGAAGACGCAGTGCCCCTTGCCAACGGACAGTTTATCGTGCTAAAACTAGGGCTGAGTTCCCGGCCCTTATTTGGCGGAAGGCCCGAACAGCAACCTATTTTGGTGCTGATTGACAAAAACCTGGAAACAATTGTAGAAAAGGAATTGCCCATTGAAGAAAAAAATGCAAGTCTTAAAGGATTTGAAAAATATGGCAACAACATTTTCTTTTTGTACGAAGCTTACGAGCGGGAAGCTAAAACCACTTCTGTATATGCACTTAAGGTAGATGAGAAAACCCTGAGGACTTCCGGCAAAACAATTTTGGGCACCTACTCGTCAGATAGCCGGTCTGACCAGGCAGAACCATCGTATAAACTTTCTGCCGATTCTTCTAAGGTATTGTTATTTGTAGAGGGGCCAGACAGGAAAAAGGAAAACAAGCAGTTTTTTATTGGGGTGTTTGATACCAACCTGAAAACTGTCTGGAAAAAAGATATTGAGCTGCCCATAGGCGACCGGTTTGTTTCTATTTATGACCAGGATGTTACCAATGATGGGAAAGTTTTTGTAGCCATCAAACATTACGATAAGGAAGTTACCAGGCAATCTGTAAGGGAAGATGGCGAAAAAGTCCCTTCTTACACCTATAAGCTTTTGGTGTATGATGCAGAAAATGCAAAGGCAAAAGAAATCAGCTTTAACCTGAACAACCAATACATACAAGGTACCAAGTTGAGCTACAACAAGAATGGAAACATTACAGTAGCAGGCTTGTACAAAAGGAAATACAATGGCCGAATCAACGGTGCCTTTTATGCCATTTTAGATGCGGCAAACGCAGGGGTTAAAACGCCCACGATGGTGCCGTTTACACCAGAAATGATCACGCTGATAGACAAAGATAATTTTGCTTCGGATAAGGATTCTGATCCGGGTCTTTACTCGGGTTTTAAATTACGCCACATTATGAACCGCAGCAATGGCAGCGTAGATTTGATAGCTGAATATTACAGGCTGGATATTTTTACTAATTATAATCCAAGTACCCATACCACTACCACCACCTACCGGTACACTTATGGAGATATTGTAAATACCAATATCAGTGCAGACGGTAAGGCAGTGTTTACCCGTATTCCTAAAAACCAACGGTTAACCAATTCCAATATCTTTCTTGGCTACTACCCCATTGTTTATGGCGATAAGCTTGTATTACTCTACAACGATGATAAGGATAATGTAGAAAGAGATATGGAGAAGAAACCTGATGATGTAATAAATTTTAAGCGATCCATATTTTTGGCAGCAACCATAGACGCAAAAGGCAATGTGAGCAGACAGAGCATTTACAGCCACCTGGATGAAGATTATATTACCATACCTACATCTGTAGCCAAAATTTCTGATACAAAATATTTAGTGGTATCTGACTTGCTGAAGATGTTTAAAAAGAGAACAAGGTTTGGTGTGATGGAAATGAAATAATGCCTTAAGACCCATAAAACAAAACCCCTTCCTGCCAGGAAGGGGTTTTGTTATTACAAAAATTGTTGCTATTTACAATCTCCACAAACCCCGGTAACTACCATGGCGGCCTGTGAGGGTGTGAAACCTGGGGGTAGTTTTACAGTGGGCACCATCACATCGTCCAGGCAAAAGGTTTTATCGCAGTTGTTGCAAATAAAATGAACGTGGTTGTCGTGATGCTCGCCTTGCTGGCAATTGTGTTTGCAAAGTGCATAGAGAATAGAATTGTCTGTAGTGGGTATCTGGTGGATGATCCCTTTTTCTACAAATGTTTGCAGGGTGCGATAAACGGTTACCCTGTCGAAACTCGCCGCAGCATTGTTTTCAATATCTGCATGAGCCAGTGCCCCCTGGGCGTCTAAGAAAAGCTCCAGGATCTTTTTGCGGCTGTCCGTTACACTGAGGCCGTTTCTTTTTAAAATGGTTGCATTGTCTTCCATCGCTGCTTAGTTAGGGTTGTTGGTAAAGCCAGACATAAATCTTTTGGGAGCTACCTTTTCTTTTAGCAAGCCATTGATGTCTATTATCAGCTTTTGAATTTCATCTTCTTTGAGGCCATCGTAGATGCCACGTACTCTCCTGTATTTGTCTACCAACGCAAAAAACTGGGTATGGATAAACTCATCTTCTATGCGCTGCAGGCTGTCCGGTTTGCCATTGTCTATCATATAACCCAGGCGGGCCATATCGTACAGTTGCTTTTTATCCCCGGTTACAAAATGCCAGTTTTTGTTATCCGGCTTCACATCGGCGGCACCTTGCAGCTGGTTCAATTTGTAAGAACCATCTCCATTTTTTACCAGCAGGCTGTTGATCATCTTTTGCTCGTAGGCTTTTAAAACCGGCATACTGTCTACCTCTGGCATGCAGGTATGAGAAATGATCATGAATTTAGGATTGTCTTTTTGCAGGTCAAAAATGCGGCGCATGTTGGCATTCATTTTTGGGCAAATGCCTTTGCAGGTAGTAAAGAAATATTCTGCCACGTACACTTTATCGTCGGTATCAGCTTGGGTAAGTGTTTTACCATCCTGGTCTACGAACGTAAAGGCCGGTACCAGCGGGTTAATCACCCCAAGTCGGGAAGCGGAAAAATCATAATCCCTAAAGAAAAACAGGTAAAATACACCCAATAGCACGGCAAAGAAACCCAGGTAAATCCATAATTTATTTTTCATACGAGTGATAAGCTTTATTAGGATTGCAAAGTTAGGCCTAAGGGTGCAGGGATTAAAATATATGATGGTTGCAAGTGTTAAAAGTGAGAAGGGGCTGCAGGTGTATTGATCGTTACCTCAGAGGTTCAAACTTAGAGAATCGGCGAACTATTATCCCATATAAGCGTCATTTTATTAAACAGATGAGAGGCTTTTTCATACAGCAAAACCCATCCCATGCATCAGCAATCAATTTTGTGTTTGGGATTATTTTTTTGTGAGCAAATTCAAACATTTGTATATGTTCCTTGTTGAATTGTGAAATCAAAAAAAAATACTACATGAAAACTTTTTTCAAATCAAGTAAATCATTTTGCCTGCTTTTACTGACTTCTTTGCTTTTTATTGGTTGTAGCAAAGACGACCCGAAGCCACAACTTACCGGGACCAACAAACAATTCAAGTTGTTCTCTAAATCCAATCCGGCCATAAGCGGTACTGTCACTTTTGCAAAAAGAGAGGATAATGCTACGCTGATAACTGTGCAACTAAATGGAACCAGTGCCGGAGGAAGTCATCCTGCGCACATCCATGCCAACACAGCAGCAGAAACTGGTGGGATTATTCTTGACCTCACAGCTGTAGACGGAGCTTCCGGCAAAAGTGAAACGGTCGTAAAAACATTGAAGGACGGATCGGCTATTACTTATGAACAGCTGCTTGATCTGAACGGATATGTAAATGTGCACCTGAGTAGCACCGACCTTGCAACATTAATTGCGCAGGGCGATATCGGACAAAATGAACTCACCAACACAAACAAAGTGTACACGTTGAGATCTGTTTCCAATACAGCGATCAGTGGAACAGCAACGTTTACCAAAAGAGTAAGCGGCAAAACTTTGGTAAGCATTGCACTTGCCGGCACAACTGCAGGAGTTACTTCTATTGCGCATATTCACACAAACACTGTAGCTGAAACCGGAGGGGTGGTTGTTGATTTAACATCCATCAACGGCGCCACCGGTAAAAGTGAAACCAGCATCAGCAAATTGAATACGGGAGTTGCCATCAGCTACGACGAGCTATTAAATTTTAATGGCTACATAAATGTTCATGAGAGTGCCAGCGCATTGTCTACACTAATTGCGGAAGGTGATATTGGTAGAAACGAACTTACAAGCACAAACATCACTTATCCTTTAAATGCAGTTTCCAACAACGCCATAAGCGGAACAGCGAAATTTACAAAAAGGGTGAGTGGAGAAACGTTGGTAAGCATTGCCCTAACGGGAACAACTGCAGGAGTTAGCTCCCCCGCACACATTCACCTAAACTCTGCTGCACAGGGAGGAGGCATAGCTATTGATCTAACTGCTGTGAATGGTACTACAGGAAAGAGTGAGACCAGCGTAAGCAAATTGAATAGTGGAGCCGCTATTACCTATGATCAGCTTTTAACTTTCAATGGATATATAAATGTTCATCAAAGTGCCAGCAATTTAGCAACGAGCATTGCCCAGGGTAATATTGGATCTAATGCAGGAACTGCAGCTGCCGTAAATTACAACGTAACCAATACAGGTTCTTCGGCCTACGTTTTTAATGGTGGAGGTTTGGCTGCTGCAAGTA
>JANPJW010000189.1:0-3622 GCA_031425715.1 Chitinophagaceae bacterium
TCAGTCCGGAAAAGTACAGCAATACGCCATTTACTTTTTGGCAGGGGTGATTGGTTTAGCCGTACTGTTTATTTATGTATGGAAGTAAAGTTTAGGAGTTTAGGGTTTAGAAGTTTAGAAAAATAAAAGGCCGCAGTCTAAACCCTAAACTCCTAAACGCCTAAACCTCTAAACCCAAACCTTAAACTATTTTAATGAATCTTATATTACTCATAACATTACCGCTGATTACCGCCATAGCAATATTGCTGGTACGAAATACCAACCTGGTTAAATGGGTAGCATTAACCGGCGCTGCGCTTCAGTTTATTTTAGCTATTGCTTTATTGGTTGTTTTTAATAATGAAAGAGCTGCAGGCAACACTGCACAAATGTTATTTGAGTTGCAATACAACTGGTACCCTTCCTGGAACATCAGCTTTCATTTGGGCGTGGATGGCATTTCGGTTGCTATGATTTTATTAACGGCCTTTGTAGTAGTGGCTGGTGTTTTGGTTTCGTGGAATGTAACAAAGATGACCAAGGAATATTATTTCTTACTCATCTTACTTAGTATGGGTGCATATGGATTTTTTGTTTCACTGGACCTGTTTATACTTTTCTTCTTTTTAGAAATTGCGGTGATACCAAAATATTTATTGATAGGCATTTGGGGTAGTGGTAAAAAAGAATATGCTGCCAACAAACTTGCCCTGATGTTAATGGGTGGTTCGGCATTGGTGTTAGTTGGTTTGATGGGGCTTTATTTTTCTATGCCCGAAAGAAGTTTTGACCTCATGACTTTATCACAACTGAATATTCCTGTAGGGGCTCAAATGATATGTTTTCCATTATTGTTTGTAGGCTTTGGAGTATTTGGTGGTTTGTTTCCTTTTCATACCTGGGTACCCGATGGTCACTCATCTGCACCCACTGCAGGATCTATGTTCCTGGCTGGTATATCTATGAAGCTGGGCGCTTATGGTTGTTTGCGGGTAGCTACTTATATCATGCCACAGGGAGCCGTGGAATATTCCACAATCATCATTGTACTTTCTGCCATTGCCATTTTGTACGGAGCTTTTGCTACCATGATGCAGAAGGATTTAAAATACATCAATGCTTATTCTTCCGTTAGTCATTGTGGATTTGTTTTCCTAGGCATCGGCATGTTAACCAAAACTGCCATGACGGGAGCTGTTCTGCAAATGGTATCACATGGTTTGATGACAGCTCTTTTCTTTGCTGTGATAGGAATGATTTACGAACGCACCCATACCCGGCAGGTAAACGAAATGGGTGGTTTATTAAAAGTGATGCCTTTTATCACAACCATATTATTCATTGTGGGATTGTGCTCTCTTGGCTTGCCGGGCCTTAGTGGCTTTGTGGCAGAGATGACCATCTTTATGGGGTCATGGGAAAATACCGGGTTGTTTTACAGAATCGCAACCATCCTGGCAGCAATGTCTATAGTAGTTACAGCCGTTTATATTTTAAGAGCGATTGGCCAAACAGCCATGGGTACTTTAAAACAAGGTTACGAAAACCTGTCTGATGCAACCTGGAATGAAAAACTATCAGCTATTTTTTTAGTGGCAGGAATATTAGCGATTGGTTTAGCCCCGTTCTGGCTAAATGACCTGGTGAGGCCGGCGGCTGATGTGATCATGCAAAAAATAACCCCGATTGTTATCGGAACAAAATAAACAGACTTTGATGAATGAGCTTTTGATATTAATGAAATCTGAGTTGCTGGTAACCGCCATCATATTTATCCTCTTGTTTATAAAATTGGGTAGCGGGATAAAAAATGAAAGCCTGTTATTAATCATACAATCATTATTACTGATCAATTTAATTGTAGGATTCTTTTTAAACAATGACGGCAGTTTGTTTGATGGCATGTTTACTACCAATGGACTAATCGCTTTACAAAAAAGCATCCTTAGTTTGGGGGTATACCTCATATCATTATTATTTGCAGATTGGTTTAAGAAGAGTGAACATATGCCCGAATTTTTTATGCTGATGTTATCTGCATTGCTTGGAATGTTCTTTATGATTTCCAGCGGTAATCTTTTAATGTTTTTCCTTTCGTTAGAAATGGCAACCATCCCGGTAGCTGCCATGGTAAATTTTGACCTTGAGAAAAAAGTTTCTTCAGAAGCCGCTATGAAGATGATCCTTTCTTCTGCATTCTCATCCGGTATTTTATTGTTTGGTATTTCATTGGTTTACGGAGTAACCGGCACCATTAGTTTTGCAGAAATGCCAGCGATGCTTGATGGAAGTCCATTGATGATCATGGCATTTGTATTTTTATTCACCGCCTTTGCATTCAAATTATCCATCGTTCCGTTTCATTTATGGACGGCGGATGTATATGAAGGAGCGCCTTTTGCAGCTACCTCTTTTTTGTCTGTCATATCTAAAGGTTCCGTTGCTTTTATTTTCATGGCTACCTTGTATAAAGTGTTTGAACCCATGCAGGATGTGTGGTATAACATGATCATGCTCTTATCCATTGTTACCATGATTGTGGGTAACCTGTTTGCTTTAAGGCAACAAAACATCAAAAGGTTCCTTGCTTTTTCTTCTATTGCACAGGTTGGTTTTATCCTGGTGGGTATGAGCAGCAATTCGTCCATGGGCACCGCTTCTGTTGTTTATTTTATTTTGATTTATACTTTTTCAAACCTTGCTGCATTTGGTGTGGCGGCTGCTATTGCCGCACAAACTGGCAAAGAAAAAATAGACGATTACAAAGGTTTGTATCAAAGCAATCCATTTTTAAGCTGGGTGCTGGCACTGGCCTTATTCTCACTGGCTGGTATTCCACCTACTGCTGGTTTTTTTGGTAAATTATTTTTGATTACAGCCGGTGCTTCCAAGGGTAATTACCTATTCATAACTATTGCGGCATTGAACATGATTGTTTCTTTATTTTATTACCTTAAAGTGGTAAGGGCTGTGTTCATGGATAAGAATGAAAATCCAATAGAAAAAATAAGGATTCAATCCTCCACAAAATTTGCTTTAATTATTTGTGCAGCAGGTATTGTGCTGGTGGGGTTGTTGAGTTGGATATACGATTACATTGTGGCGTTGAGTTAGGTTCAAGGGTTCAAGAGGTTCAAAGGTTCAAGAGGTTCAACGTTTAGTGTTGAACGTTTAAGGTTTAACGTTGGAGAGGCTTCAATTCTTGAAAGTTCTTTCGATGTTTCACCTTTCACCTTTCACCTTGACCTTTCACCATGCACAAACTTTCATCAATAAATTAGGCACATGGCCATAAATAAGAACCACGAATTTGAAGAACTGGATGGCGTTAAATGCGGCATCGTGGAAAAGAATGTTTTGGCAGATAGAGTCGCTTTTTTAAAGCGGTTGTTAGAGTACAATGCTTTTACAGTAATGGTAGTGCCTTCGCCGCCGGCAAAAGTGGTGGCAGCAAAACCTGCTGCGGTAGAGATGGGAGCCGAAGCAATCGTTGCTGAGGCAGCAGCTTTGCCAGCAGGTCCTGAAACATTTACGGTGGGTGTAACGGACTACACTTTCAACAGTATCAATGCTATTTTTGGAAGGCTTCTAAAAACACCCGATGGCCATGTGGTTACCCAGGCTTACTGGCAGCAAAGAG
>JANPJW010000190.1:0-2289 GCA_031425715.1 Chitinophagaceae bacterium
CCTGTTTTTAATTTTGACTTTTGACTTTTTAATTTTGACTTATTTGTAGCCTAGTATTTTCAGCATACTCTGCGATGTTTGCTCCTTTGCATACACCCACTCTACCAGTTTGCCATTTTTGTCCCGCTCAATTATTACATGTTTGGGTGAAGGAATCAGGCAATGCTTGATACCGCCATAACCACTTATCTGATCCTGGTAAGCTCCGGTGTGAAAGAAGCCCACGTAAAGTGGTTCCTTATTGCCCTCGATTTCCGAAGTTTCGGTTGACTTTACCTTTGGTAGAAATACTTCATTGATATGTTCTTCCGAGTCGTAGTAGTCATGACCATCGCAAGTGATACCGCCGAGTACTACCCGCTGGTATTCGTTCTTCCATTTGTTAATGGGTAGCATCAGGAACTTTTCTCCAATGCCCCAGGTATCCGGCAGCGTAGTTATGAAAGAAGAGTCTATCATATACCAGGTTTCCCTGTCGTTCTGAATTTTTTCGCCAATTACGCTGTAAATATGCGCCATGCTTTCTCCCACGGTAAAACTGCCAAATTCTGTGTAGATATTGGGCATTTGAACCTTTGCTTTCTTGCAGGCATTTTTAATATTACCCACAATTTCGTTGATCATAAACTGGTAATCATAATCAAAGCCGAGGGAATGCTTGATTGGAAAACCGCCACCGATATTAATAGAATCTAACTCCGGACAAATCTTTTTTAGCTGGCAATAAAGCGTAATGCTTTTTTGCAATTCACTCCAGTAGTAAATATCATCTTTAATACCCTTGTTTAAAAAGATGTGCAACATTTTTAGCTGGAACTTGTCTTCATACCCCTCAATTTCATCTACATAAAAACCCAATACATCTTTTGCCTTCATACCCAGCCTTGATGTGTAAAACGGAAAAGTAGGCTCTTCTTCAGCAGCGATGCGGATACCGAGTTTAAAAGGTTCACCCGTGCGAATGTTACGCTTATACATGTTCAGCTCTTCCTTGTTATCCAGAATTGGAATCACATTTTTAAAGCCATCGTTGATCAATTTGGCGATGCGGGTGGTGTAATTCTTTTGCTTAAACCCATTACAAACGATGTGAATGTCTTTGTTGATCTTTTTGCGCTTGTACAAAGAATTGATGATGTCAATATCGTAGGCATAAGAAGTTTCTAATTGAATGTTATGTTTCAACGTTTCTTCTACAATAAAACTAAAGTGGGAACTTTTGGTACAATAACAATAATGGTACTCGCCCTCATACTTGTGCTTTTTAAATGCATTGGCAAACATTTGCTTGGCCTTGTTTATCTGCATCCCAATTTTGGGTAAATAAGAAAGTTTTAAAGGAGTACCATGTTTATCAATGAGTGCTTTTATATCCACTTCATTGTATTGCAAATAGTCGTCCTTCAGCTTAAAGCCTTCCTGGGGGAAATTAAAGGTTTGCTGTACCAGGCTGTTGTAGGTATTATTCATCAGCGTAAAATCCTAATTTAAAGTGGTGTAGTAATAAAATAGAGGGGCAAAGATATTATTTAACAAGCTAATTGAACCTAAAAAAACCGCCCTGCTTAAAACAGGGCGGCTCTAAAGAATATGGCATTGTAAATTAAATTACAGATGCTACCAAAGCTTTGAAAGCTTCGGGTTGATTCATGGCTAAATCGGCCAAAACTTTACGGTTAAGATCGATTTTCTTTTCAGCTAGTTTGTTAATGAAAACGCTGTATGTAATTCCTTCGGCTCTTACGGCAGCGTTGATACGTGCAATCCATAATGTGCGGTATTCACGCTTCTTTAATTTACGGCCAACGTAGCTGTACGTTAAACCTTTCTCCATTACATTTTTGGCAACGGTGTATACATTTTTGCGCTTACCATAATAACCTTTGGCAGCTTTTAAAATTCTTTTGCGGCGGGCCCTGCTGGCTACTGCGTTTACTGAACGTGGCATATCTTAATTTTTTAAAAGTTAATAGTTGATAAAATTTCCCCCTTCATTAGAGGTTCAATAAACGCTTCACAAAAGGTACGTGCGTAGGCGATATCTGGCCATCTATACGCATACCACGCTTACGCTTGGTTGATTTTTTTGTGAGGATGTGGCGTTTGAACGCTTTTTGGTGGACGATTTTACCTGTACCGGTAACTTTGAAGCGCTTTTTTGCGCTGCTGTTGGTTTTAACCTTTGGCATTGTATAACTTATTAATAGTTACTCCCTGCTGGCGCCCCAAAAGGATGGGAACTTGTTGAGCCGTGTGGGAAATGAATAAAACGAAAGATTGCTCTTTTCG
>JANPJW010000191.1:0-4211 GCA_031425715.1 Chitinophagaceae bacterium
TTGTCTGCTAATCTTGCAGCGTTATTTGTTGTGCTCATTATTTGATTACCTCCCCTGATTTTTTAGCTACACGAACTAGTTTACCATTTTCACGAGTTAACTTAACTTTACTCGGTCCACCTGTTTTTGCATCCCATAACATTACATTGCTGATGGCAATAGGAGCTTCCACTTTCAAAATACCACCTTTGGTGTTTTGAGCGGTAGGCTTTGTATGTTTGGTAACGATGTTAACACCTTCTACCAAAACACGTGCTTTGTCCAAAATAACTTCCAACACTTTGCGGGGCTTCTTCAGGTCTTTGTCTTCACCAGAAATCACCACTACCTGGTCGCCTTTTTTAATGTTGAACTTTGGTTTAAATCTTGTACTCATCTTTATTTAGATTTTCGCTTTCGGCTTAGGCCTCTGGCTGTTTCTTATTAATTATTATTGCAGCTACTGTTGTCGGGTAGCCAGTGTATCCTACAATACCTCAGGCGCCAGGGAAATAATCTTCATGTAACCTTTATCCCTCAACTCACGGGCTACTGGCCCAAAAATACGTGTACCCCTTGGTTCGTCTGCATTGTTAAGCAGTACTACAGCATTGTCGTCAAAGCGGATGTAAGAACCATCTTTACGACGCAGCTTGTTTACAGTACGCACAATAACCGCTTTGGTTACTGTACCTTTTTTAATACCACCTGCAGGCATTGCATCCTTTACAGTAACTACTATCTTATCGCCGATCTTAGCATAATCCTGTCCGCTATTACCCAGTACACGAATACACAACACCTCTTTGGCACCACTGTTATCCGCTACGTTTAGTCTGCTTTCTTGCTGAATCATTTTATTATTATTTGTGATTTATGATTGATGATTAATGATCATTAATACAAACCAGTGTTTAATACTTATTTAGAATTCTAAACCGGAGTAAATCAAAATCATACATCCGAAATCAGAAATTTTTATTTCACTTTTTCTACAACCTCTACCAATCTCCACCTTTTAGTTTTGCTTAAGGGGCGGCTCTCCATGATCTTTACGGTATCACCAATGTTACACTCATTCTTTTCGTCGTGAGCATGAAAGCTGGTACTCTTTTTCAGGAACTTTCCGTAAAGCGGGTGCTTAACTTTTCTTTCCACTTTCACGGTAATGGTTTTATCCATTTTGTTACTAGTTACCAGCCCTGTACGGGTTTTCCTTAAATTTCTTACAACACCTGTTGTAGTTTCTGTTGCTTCCATTTTATTATTATTTTATTGGATTAAGCTCCAATTTGATTTTTTCTTAGTTGAGTTTTTAAACGAGCAATATCCCTTCTTAACACACGGATGCTTTGTGGATTCTCCAGGGGAGAAATAGCATGAGCAAATGTGAGCTTTTTAAGGCGCTGTTCGTCTTCCTTAATCTTGGCAGTTAAATCCGCCTCGCTCAAACCATTTAAGCTTTTTACAAAATCTACTTTTTTTGACATTTTTCTTTATTTTGATAACCTGTCTGCCGACAGGCAGGTTTGATGATTTGCCGATGGAAAAATTTTCACTCCGACATTATCGACTCATTTTCTTATGCTTGATAATCTCTGCTTACAATGAACTTTGTAAGGATTGGCAATTTTTGAGCAGCCAGGTCAAATGCATGTTTGGCCACTTCTTCTGTTACACCATCTGCTTCAAATAAAATGCGTCCTGGCTGTACAATTGCCGCCCAACCTTCGGGGTTACCTTTACCTTTACCCATCCTTACCTCTGCTGGCTTGGCAGTAATAGGCTTATCCGGAAATATCCTGATCCACACATTTCCTTCTCTCTTCATTGCCCTGGTCATTGCCTGACGAGCACTTTCTATCTGGCGGTTGGTTAACCAAACACTATCTAAAGCTTTTAAACCGAATGTACCAAAAGCAAGGGTTGCGCCACGCTTGGTATCGCCTTTCATTCTTCCTTTCTGTGTTTTTCTGTGTTTGCTTCTTTTTGGTGATAACATCTTATTCTGATTTTTGGTGTAAGATTTATGATTTTTGATTTCCAAAACTCACAAACCAAACAGCTTTACAATTTAATTTTAAACTCAACCCCGGATGAAGTCATATATCGTGCACCCGACATCATTCAATCATCTCTTATCTTCTTCCACCACCGCCGCCACGGTTGTCGCCACCGCCACCACGCCTATCGCCACCTGCACCACCACCTCTTCTGTCATCTCTTCTATCTCCACCACCTCTTCTATCATCTCTTCTGTCAAAACCACCTGCTGGCCTATCCGGACCATCGTTTTTACCACCGGCAATGACGTTAGGGTTCAAATCTCTCTTACCTAATACTTCACCTTTACAAATCCAAAATTTGATACCTATTTTGCCATAAACTGTTTGCGCAAATAAGTTTGCATAATCAATATCCATACGCAAAGTATGTGTAGGAGTACGACCTTGCTTTATTTCTTCACTACGTGCAATCTCAGCACCACCCAAACGACCACCAACTTTTACCTTAATTCCTTCGGCACCCATACGCAATGCTGAAGCAATAGACATTTTGATAGCACGCTTATAGTTGATACGATTTTCTAATTGACGAGCAATAGTATCTGCAACGATGTTAGCATCTAACTCCGGGCGACGAATCTCCAGGATGTTGATTTGCACGTCTTCTTTACCACATAATTTTTTCAACTCCTCCTTGATACGGTCTACCTCACCACCACCTTTACCGATGATGATGCCTGGCTTTGATGTGTGAATAGTTACGATCAACTTGTTGAGGGTGCGCTCGATAACAATTTTAGCGATACCACCTTTGTTGATACGTGCATTCAGATAGTTCCTGATACGGTCATCCTCGATCAACTTATTGGCGTAATCCTTCTTGTGAGCATACCAATTGCTATCCCAACCACGAATGATACCTAATCTTGCACCTATTGGATTTGTTTTCTGACCCATAGTATTAATTTAGTCCTTCCTTTTCTTTAAGAAACTGAAAGTATTTTATTGAGTTTCGTTAGCTAACTATTATTAAAAATTATTTGGCTGCATTAGGCTTTGAAGCTTTAGCAGCTTTTTCGGCTCTCTGTACTTTTTTTGAATTTTCTGTACCCGCATCAACAATCACCGTTACGTGGTTGCTACGTTTGCGAACCCTGTACCCACGACCCTGTGGTGCCGGGCGCATACGCTTAATAACCCTTGCTCCATCCACCATAATCGTTTTTACGATCAAAGTATTTTCATCAGCACCTTCGTTTTTTGCTTTCCAGTTGCTTATTGCAGAAAGGATAAGCTTACGTAATGGAACCGCTGAATGCTTTGGATTATGCTCTAACACTGCCAGGGCATGTTCTACCTTCAATCCACGAACTAGGTCTACTAGTAAGCGCATCTTTCTTGGTGATGTAGGTTCGTTATTTAATTTTGCTACTGCTTCCATTTTTATATCTAGTTTCTAGATTCTTGATCCTTGATCCTGGCATTTTGCCAGTATCTAAAATCCAGTTTCCTGTTTATTACATTTTTTTACTTGAGTGACCTCTGAAATTCCTTGTTGGTGCAAATTCACCCAATTTGTGTCCTACCATAAACTCGGTAACATAAACAGGAATAAATTTATTTCCGTTGTGCACTGCAAAAGTGTGACCTACGAAATCCGGAGAAATAGTACTTCTGCGACTCCAGGTTTTAATAACACCCTTTTTAATTTTCCCTTCTGTCATCGATAAAACTTTTGTTTCAAGTTTAATTTCGATGTAAGGACCTTTTTTTAATGAACGAGCCATGTTTTATTTTTGATTTGTGATCTCGGATTTGTGATTGATGCGCCTCCGAAATCCAGTTTGTTTATTTGTTTCAGTTAAACCCGAAACCATTTTAACTATTGAACTGATCAACTGATCAACTAAATACTATTTGTTTGGTAGCTTCTTACCATTTCTGCGTGTAAGGATCATTTTATCTGAACCTTTACCTCTTGTACGTGTAATCTGGCCTTTTGCGTATTTACCTTTACGGCTACGTGGGTGACCACCAGAAGCTCTACCTTCACCACCACCCATTGGGTGATCTACCGGATTCATAGCTACTGCTCTTGTACGTGGACGAATACCTTTCCAACGGTTTCTACCTGCCTTACCCATACTCTCAAGACTATGATCACTGTTGCTGGTTACACCAACAGTTGCATAACAATTGATCAGGATCTTTCTCAACTCACCACTT
>JANPJW010000192.1:0-17734 GCA_031425715.1 Chitinophagaceae bacterium
GATATACCCGCCCAAAAATGAAGTAGGATCCCAAAGCCGCCAGGATCCATGTTGTAATATTTGTTATTTTCCACCACGGCTAATACGCCTCCGGTTTTTGAGAGGGGCTCTGAATCGGGATTTAGTCCTTTTGAAATCCAAAATTGCACGGCTTCATCAAACATTAAATATTGATAACCCAGATTTTGAGAAATGATGAAAAACACAATTAGATATATTCCAACAATAGCTATCTGAAAGAGACGATTGTGATTGCTCATACGAATCCTTTTTTTAGAGATTTTGAATATTCGGAAAGTAGAATTACAGCACCGCAAATGGTGATGGGAAAAAACTGGCAACTGTGAATGATAATAGCTGCTGCCAGGCTTTTTGTTTCGGGAATAGCAAAAGAGGATAATACAATTATTATGGCAGCTTGGAAGATGCCGATATAACCAGGTGATGAAGGGATTAATATTCCAAAGTTTAGAATGCACATTGAAATGATTGCAATTAAAAAAACAGAATCATTCAAGCCAATTGCTTTGATGCCAAAAACAAAAACGAGACTTTCGATGAGCCAAATCAAAACACTAAGGCCACACACTTTTAAAGTATTAATATCGGCTTTAAGAAATGATAATGCGGTATAAAAATTTACAAAGTATTTTAAAATAATTGTGGCTGTTTTTCTTTTACTGGATTCGAGTAATTTGATTATTTGCTTTCCCTTTATTTTTATCACGATCAGCAATGTGATAACCGGGATAAAAATGAAAGACACTATTTGAACAATCGAGATAAAGTAGTTATTGGATTTAGCAACAAACATGCTGGCAATTAAGAGAAAAATAAGCAATACGACAGCGTCTAAAATTTTCTCTAAGGCTATAGATGTTAGTGATGTTGTTCTGCTAATGTTTGTTTTGCTACTAAAAAATTCCATTCGTAGAAATTCGCCTCCCCTGGCTGGTATAATATTATTACCGGCAAAACCCAGGACAATACTTTTTAGCAATAGCTTGAACTCTAATTCCGGAAAATTTATGAGCATTAGCTTCCACCTGAATACCCGAAATAAAAACGTTGATAAATAGATAAGCACCATACTAACAAGTAAAATTGAAGGGGTTGCTTTCACTATTCGCCACGAACTTTCTATATCAAATTTTTTCAGAACATACCAGGCAATTGCTATCGAGATTAGCAAACCTACGATGCCAATAAAGCGCTTTGCAACCTTGCTAGTCATTGTTATCTATTTCATCAATTATATAAAATGGACGTCTCTTTACTTCAAAATATATTCTGCCGATATATTCTCCTATTACGCCAAGCATCACCATTATTACTCCGCCAAGAAAAAATACGCCAACAGCCAGGGAGGCCAATCCAGGCGTATCGGATGGCGAATAACCGAGAAACTTAAAATTGAATATTCTGTGAATTATGAAAAACATGCCCACGATAAAAGAAGGGAAGGCGATAAGGAATCCCAGGTAGGTGGCAATCCTCAATGGAAAAATGGAGAAGTCCAGTAGACCATCAAGTGCAAGGTGTATGAGCTTTCTAAAAGTATATTTCACCTCACCCGCCGCTCTTTCCGCCCTGTCATATTTAATTCCTATTTGGCGGAATCCTGCATATGCCCTTAGTCCCCTGATAAATCTATTGTGCTCTATGAGCTCATGGTTTAACACCTTAACTACTTTCTTATCCATCACGCAAAAATCGCCAGAGTCCAGGGGGATATTAATGTCACTGATCATTTTCAACAATCGGTAGAAACTTCTGTAGGCTAATTTTTTTAAGAAAGGTTCTTTCCTTTTTTGCCTGATTGCAAACACCACGTGGTATCCCTCTCTCCACTTATCCAGGAATCTTGGGAGTTCTTCCGGTGGGTCTTGTAGATCTCCATCCATGATAACCACCGCATCGCCTTTGGCATGCAGCATGCCAGCGGAGATAGCCGCCTGGTGTCCAAAATTTCTCGAAAGTTTGATCGTCTTTATATGTTTGTCTTCCAGGCATATTTTGTGCAGCATCGCAAAAGTATTATCGTAAGAGCCGTCATCCACAAAAAGAACCTCATATTCCTCCTTCCACAAACCGCTGCAAGCTGTGAGTCTGCCATAAAGTTGATTTACATTCTCCTGTTCGTTGAATAAGGGGATGACTATCGATATCATTGGAATCCAATTTTAGCTGAAAGTGAGTTACTGTCTTTAGAAAAATCTGAATTTACTCCCATGAGTTTGAGCGCTTCCAGCGCTATTCTTATAGAATTGTTGGTACTTCTTTCATCTGGATATACATGACTCATGTTTGCAATAAACATATTGCCAATGTATGTTTTACAGTTCGGCACTTTTTGAGAGAAGTTCAAATCACAAACGGTTGCAGCGGTATTTGTTCGGAATACAAAAACATTCTTTAGCCAGCTGTTATCAAAGCCCGGGTAAATTTTGATTAAATTTTTAATCATCAACTCTTTTATTTCCTCTTCAGACATTTTTGCAATTTTTTCATCCATCGCAAAGTATCTGGAGAGATAGGCAATATGGCTGCCGCTGTACTTCTCCTTATCAATGAAATTTGTATGTTCAATAATTCCACCGAAAGGGAAATTTTCATCTGCTATGTTGAGCCAATAGATATTGCTAAGAGGTTTGTAAGATTCAAGGATGACGCATACAGCGCCAAAATATTCGATCTCATTGAGAGCGATTGCCAGTTTGGGATGTTCATCTGCCAGCAATTTGCTTAAGTATATGCCTGGAATAGTAAACAGGTAATTCCTACCTTCAAATTTTTTTCCGGTAGCCATTATCCCCGAAATCTCTTCCCCATTAAAATTGATTTTATCTATCGGGGAATCGTTTACCAATACAACATTCATTTCTGCCAGTTTTTCCAAAAGCTTGTCCAGCAGCACTTGCAAACTCCCATCAAGGTATCCGAGTCGTTCATCACCATTTTTCCGGGAACTCATCCTTTGTTTCAATCTTCCGATCATCCAGGCCAAGGGCACTTTGGATGCGAACGAGCCAAACTTAATTTTTAGCAAAGGAGCCCATAGGGAAGAAGTAGTGCTTTTTCCTGCCCATTTTTTGAACCAATCCATACAGGAAATATGTTCGTATTTTTTCCAGTTTGCAATTTTGCCCAAGTAAAGACTTGTTAGGGCAAACTTAATTTTGTCAATAAAATTGATCGGTTCAAAACTTAACAGATCGGAAGGGGAATTGAAATTATAGATTTTTCCGTTTTTAAAAACACCCATGGAAGTTTTTTTGAAAAACAGTTTGTCCTGGATGCCAAGGTCATTTATTAGCCAAATCAACTCTTCATCATGCGTGAAGAAATGGTGGTAATAATATTCAAGCCTGTTCCCTCCAATTTCAAAGGTGCTCAAAAGCCCGCCGAATTTATTGGTCGCCTCAATTACGGTAACTTTTCGGCCTTGTTTAGCTGCAATGTAAGCGGCACTTAAGCCTGTTATTCCACCGCCTACAATAATAAGATCAGGAACTCCTTCGCTCTTTTGGGTCATTGAAACAGCTTTTTGGTAAATGAAGCCTACGCTGGGGAATGACAGAGGATAGGGAATTTATTAGGTTTGAACTTAAATCTATAAATAAAAATTGATTATTTCCATGATTTCCCATTAAAATATTTTACCTAGTGTAAAGCTATCTGTTTCGGGTACACGAAATCTGCATTTAGTAATCAGAAATGTGATTTCGGTAAGTGGGCACATAAAAAAAGCTGCCCCGGGGGACAGCTTTTAGTAAGTTCGATTATTTATCTATTTTATTTCTTTTTGCATGGGATTCACGCCATTGCCCGCGCCTCTCACATTGCCTGCCCGGCTTTTGTACAATTGAAATTTAGATGGTTCGGCCGTAATATTCCAACCGTTGTTTGCTTCGTTAATATCTGCGGTCTCTCTCATAGGATCCAGTTTGATGGAAGCTACCTCTTTCTCTTTCATAAAAGTCTTCACCACTTTGTTTTCATTTTTGCGCCATACCTGTGCATCTATGCGGTCTGTTTCTTTGCTGCCATCTTTGTAGGTCCATTCTATGATGATTGGCATTACAAGACCGCCTTTGTTGCTAAAGGTCAACTCGTAGATATTTTTGTTGCCAGCCATGCTTATTTTTTGTTGGGTGGTTAAAGTGTCTGTGCTGGCCGCGGGGAAATTTGTAGTATGCGGCGTCATATCAACCTTTGCCAGGTTACGGGCATATTTCCAATAAAAATCACGCAGGCTTGTGTCTGCATCTACCGCAAACTGTATCTTTTTGTCTTCCCTGTTCCTTATTTTAGAGATGTCTTCAAATGCATTCAGCAGGGGTTTGCCCACCGGCTGAGAAAAGCTGTTGCCAGAAGGAGTTCTGGCAGCAACAGGTTCTGTGCTGAGGTTAGACCATTTCACAGTATCTAAAGCAATATCACAGGCTTCAGTACCGTAAAACCAGCCACGCCAGAACCAATCCAGGTCCACCGCACTGGCATCTTCCATGGTGCGGAAAAGATCGGCTGGTGTGGGATGTTTAAACGCCCAGCGACGTGCATATTCTCTAAACGCATAGTCAAACAAATCTCTACCCATGATAGTTTCCCGCAGTATGTTTAAGCCAGTAGCAGGTTTGCTGTAAGCATTTGGCCCAAACATGATAATGTTTTCACTGTTGGTCATTATAGGCTCCAATTGATCTTTTGGCAGCTTCATATAATCTACAATTTTGTAGGCCGGGCCTTTGCTTACGGGAAATTTATTGTCCCATAATTCTTCTGAAAGATATTCTACAAAGGAGTTTAAGCCTTCATCCATCCACGTCCATTGGCGCTCGTCGCTGTTAATGATCATGGGGAAAAAGTTGTGCCCCACTTCATGAATAACCACGCCCAGCATACCATTTTTAGTTGCCTCGCTGTAAGTACCGTCTTTTTCTGTTCTACCGTAGTTAAAGCAAATCATCGGGTATTCCATACCATTGGCAGCCTCCAGGCTTTGCGCAACAGGGTACGGATAAGGGATGGTAAATTTTGAATAGGTCTTAATAGTATGTGCCACCGCTTTGGTGCTGTACTTACGGTATAAGTTATACGCTTCTTTACCGTAGCCGCTCATGCACATAACTTTTTTTCCTTCTACAGTAATTGGCATCGCATCCCACACAAACTTTCTGCTGCTGCCCCAGGCAAAGTCACGTACCATATCTGCTTTAAAAATCCATGTTTTCTTTTGGGTAGATTTATTGGGTTCTTTGGCTTTGGCTTCTGCCAATGTAACTATCTCTACCACATCTTTGGCTGTTTGGGCCTGTTGCCAGCGAGCCATTTCTTTGGCAGATAAAATTTGCTGATAGTTTTGACCTACGCCGGTAGCCATCACCACATGATCTGCAGGAACGGTCATAGCCACTTTGTAATTGCCAAACACGAGCGCAAACTCACCGCTGCCGGCAAACTGGTGATTCTGCCAGCCCTGGAAGTCGCTGTATACGCATAGGCGGGGAAACCATTGCGTCATGGTATATACATCATTACCGTCTTCGGGAAAATATTCATAGCCACCCCGGCCACCATATTTCATTCGATCGGTGATGTAGTAGTTCCATTCTATCTTAAAAATAAACTGTTGACCTGCTTTTAATGGAACAGGAAGTTCTACCCTCATCATGGTTTTGTTGATGGTATATTTTAAAGCTGCACCGGTGGCACTGGTAACCTTGGTAATGTTATGCCCATACTCCTTGTCTACCTTACCGCTCATTCTATCAACGTCTACCTCTGTTAGGTTTTTGTTCATAAAATTGCTGGTTTGAAACCCAGCATTATTAACGGCGCTGTGTTCGTTTTCATCTAGTTGCAGCCATAGATAAGTGAGTACATCAGGAGAGTTGTTGTAATAAGTAAGGGTTTCCTTACCGGTTAATTTCCGGTTGGGCTCATCCAGCTCGCATACGATATCATAATCGCAACGTTGCTGCCAGTACTTACTGCCGGGAGCGCCACTTGCGGTGCGGTACTCATTGGCTGTTGGTAAAATAGTACCCAGCTGCTCAAAGCGGTTACCATGATTGCTGCCAGGATTGTTTTTAACGTCCTGTGCCTGGCTACTGAATGCTGCCAGTAAAAAGAGAAAAGAGAGAACTTGTTTCATCATGCTTTTGTTTTATTCTTGTGCTTAATATTAATTAAAAAGTAAAAATTCAAAAGTCGAAAATTAAAACCTGCTTTAATTTATTTGCTCCTCTTTACCCGCAAGCAGATCTCACTTTTAACCCCATCTCTTTGGTCGGGGCTTGCTTATCCAAATTTCCGTCATCCGGGCAAACGTTGCCAACAAATATACCCTGCCACACACAATGAGGTGGCTGATAAACCCCAAACCCACCGCTTTCTTCTTACTTTGAATGTATTTACCAAAAGAAAACTCATCAGCAAGATTGTTCCTACCAGTGCCAGTTGACCTGCTTCGAGGCCAAGGTTGAAGCTTAGCAATGGAACCGTAATGGCCTCCGCATCTGCCAGCATAAAGCGAATGGTATTCGCAAAGCCAAGGCCATGTATCAACCCAAAAGATAAAGCCAGCAAATATTGGGTGCGATACTGGCCATAATGCCGTTCTGTTTTAATCAAATTTAGTAATGCAGTTATTACGATACTCAACGGAATTAAAAACTCTACCCATTTGGTATCAGCAGTTATTAAGTCATAAGTGCTTAAAACTAAAGTGAGGGAATGCCCGATGGTGAATGCGGTGACCAGGATCATTATTTTTTTCCAATCGTGCACGAGGTAAATGGCAGACAGTGCTAAAATGAACAATTGATGATCGAGTGCATCTGAACTGATGATATGATTCCATCCTAAATCAAAATAAAATGCAAAATCATCCATACCGTGGTTTCCCTTATGCCGTTTAAGTTATGTTTGCAAACAATTATCTTCAAATATAACTTTAAACATAATCTCCTACGTTCAATGGCTGGTATTTTATATAAGTGGTTTTTCGGCCTGGCAGTTTGCCTGTTTTTTTCCGGGGCTAGTATGCATCCCATCTATGTAAGTGTGGCAGAGATAGAGTATAACGCTAAGGGTAAAACGTTGGAAGTAAGTTGTAAACTATTTACCGATGATTTTGAAAAGACGCTCCGGTCTGTGTACAAAACCAACGTAGACTTAATCAATCCTCCCAACAGGGCTGCCATGGACAGGCTGGTGAATGACTATGTGCAAAAAAATTTTAAATTGACATTGGATGGTAAACCGGTTAGTTTGAAATACCTGGGCTACGAGGAGATAGAAGAGGGGATATACAGCTATTACGAGGCCAGCGGAATAAACGAACCGAAGAATGTACAAATATTTAATACGTTGCTGTATGCAAATCATACACAGCAAATGGGCTTGATGCATGTAACCGTGAATGGTAGCCGCAAAAGTACCAGGCTCAATAACCCCGACAGTCAGGCAACGGTAAGTTTTTAATTTTCCTGCAACTCCTCCTTCAGATCTTCGGAAATAGTTACCATCACCTTATCTATGCGCTGGCCATCCATATCAATAATTTCTATTTTAAAGTCACGCCACTCAAAGGTTTCACCGGTATTGGGAATATGTTCCAGTTCATGCAGCACAAATCCTGCAACAGTATCAAAGTCTTGTTCTTCCTGGTTCATCCAGTCTGCACGATCAAAATAACTAAGGAAGTTGTAAAAATGAATTTGTGCATCTACCAGGTAGCTTCCATCTTCCCGTTTCACGATTTCGTATTCTTCCTGGCCACTATCCGGCACATCGCCCACGATGGCTTCCAGAATATCGTTCAGCGTAATCATCCCTTCCAATGTGCCATACTCGTTTACAATAAAACAAGTGTGTATTTTGGTTGATTTAAATTTCTCCAGTAATTGATATGCCTTGTTGTTTTCTGGCACAAATAAAGCAGGTTTGGCTATTTCATGCAGGGGCACCTGGGGGTTGGCTTTAAAAAGATCCTTGATTGAGATAAGACCTTTGATATTATCTATAGATTCTTCGCAGATTGGATACGTGCTAAAGGCAAAATCTTCTTCCTTGTTGCGGATGTCTTCCACGGTGTCGTGCATGTCAAACCACACGATGTCCGTTCTGTGTGTCATTAGAGAGGTAATGCTCCGGTCGCCCAGGTGGAATACCCGCTCAATGATCACTTTTTCGCCTTCTTCAATTGAGCCAAATTCACTGCCTTCAGAAATCATGGCTTTTATTTCTTCTTCCGTAACAGCACTGTCGCTGTGGGTTTTTAATTTAAACAGTTTGAAAAACAGCGTAGAAACAAAGGAGAGCAGGCCTACGATGGGGTAAGCAATTTTAGAGAGTACGTTCATCGGAGCGGCCACTAACAAAGATATTTGTGCAGCCCTCAGTAAGGCAATTCTTTTAGGGATCAACTCTCCGAGTATGATGGACAGGAAAGTAACAATGATAACCACTATGGTAGTAGATACCGACTGGGCATAAGGCTGTAAAAAAGGAATTTTTTCTATGGCTGGCTGCAGGTCCTTGCTAAATTTTTCCCCACTATACAAACCGGTTAATATGGAAACAAGTGTGATGCCCAATTGCACGGTGCTCAAAAATTTATCTGGATTCTCTGCCAGTTTCAAAGCCGTGGCTGCTTTTATGCTCCCCTTGTTTTTCAGGGCTTCCAGCTTCCCCTTGCGCACACTCACCAGCGCCATCTCCGTCATCACAAAAAGGGCATTTAAGAAGATTAGGAAGAACAATATTAAAATTTCGGTCATAATTGTTTTTTATTGCAAAGAATTGCTCTTGTTAAAAGATTTAGCGGACAAATATCCGAAAAGAAAACCAACAAGCCCCCCAAAGATCACATCCAGCGGGTAATGAACCCCCACGTAGACCTGCGCATAAATAATTACAAACGCCCAGGCAAAAAATAGCCAGCTTACTTTTGGAAAGTATTTGCGAAGCGTGTAAAACATAAATGCTGCCAAACCAAAATGGTTGGCTGCGTGCGACGAGGTGAAACTGGAACTTTGCGGCCTGTAGGCTACTAAAAATCTCAGGCCATCTGCCATCAGCGGGTCGTTGCAGGGTCGCACACGGTAAATGTTTTCTTTTATAAGATCGCTGCTGATGAAATTGGTAAGCGTAACTACACAGATAAACGATAGTACCCACCAGGCCCCCGCTTTTTTATAGTTGATAACCATAAACAGGGACATGAAAAGGTAAAAAGGAGTCCACAAATGCTGGTTCCTGATTAAAGGCATTGTCGCATCTAAAAATGGGTGATGCCAGTCATTGTTCAGCAGTTTAAAAAGCTGTTTGTCCAGTTCCAGCAATGGGTTCATATTGGGGGTTATGGCCCCAAAATTAATTAATCTAACTTTGCCGCTGTTCTAAATTATTAAGAATGCCTTTGATCAATAGAATTCCCGGGCTGTTAAGATGGGTAATTTTATCCATGTTTTTGCTCCTGGTTGGGATGAGTTGTTACCGTTTATTTTTTTTCTATACTTATAATCTGGCCGGGCGGCCCTTTACAGGCTCCACTTTTATCCTGGGCCTGCGCTATGATGCCAGGATTGCATCCGTAATTGGCCTTTCTATGATGCTGCTTTGCATGGTGCCTTTTTTAAATCCGTTCAAAACCAAGGGTGCTAAAAAGTTTTGGGTAATATTATTAAGCTTCGTGTTTTTTATATTCCTGATCAGCTACATCAGCGATTTTTATTATTATGATTACTTGCAACAGCGCTTAAATGCTGCCATCGTAAACTTTTTGCCAGATCTTAGTATATCATTTACCATGGTGAAGGAAACCTATCCCATCTTTACCATCACACTATTGATACTTGCTCTCTTAGGCGGTTATGCCTGGATGCAAAAAAAAATATTGAGTAAAATAATTGCCTCTTCCGTGCCTGCTACCAAACGGCAGCGCTGGTATTTTGTAATAACCGGTATTTTACTGGCGGCACTCATTTTTGGCAGGCTGGGGCAGTACCCCCTCCGCTGGAGCGATGCTTTTTCGCTGGGCGATGATTTTAAGGGAAACACAGCCTTAAATCCCTTCCAGAGTTTTTTTAGTTCGCTCAAGTTTAGAAACTCCTCCTATGATTTAAAAAAAGTAAAACAGTATTACTCAAATATGGCTGGTTACCTTGGGGTGGATAAGCCAGACATCAACAACCTTAATTTTGAAAGAGTATACAATTACACAGATACCGCAAGTGCTAAACCAAACATAGTGTTGGTAATTTGCGAAAGCTTCAGCGCCAGCAAAAGTTCTATGTATGGCAACAAGCTAAATAGTACGCCCTATTTTAACAGCCTTAGTAAAAACGGTGTTTATTTCAGCAGGTGTTTTACGCCGGCCTTTGGTACTGCCCGGGGGGTATGGGCCACGCTTACGGGTATACCCGACGTGCAGAACCCTACCACCGCCAGCCGAAATCCACTGGCGGTAAACCAGCACAGCATCATCAACGACTTTAAGCAACACAGTAAGTTTTATTTTTTAGGAGGTAGTACTACCTGGGCTAATATCCGTGGAGTCCTCAATAATAATATCGAAGGGTTAAAAATTTTTGAGGAAGATAGTTTTGATGCAGGGGTCAACGATGTTTGGGGCATCAGTGACAAGGATCTTTTTTTAGCAGCCAACCAGCAACTGGCTAAAGCAAACAAGCCCTTTTTTGCCATCATACAAACTGCCGGAAATCATCGGCCCTATACGATACCTGCCGAAGATTTGCCCGAGTTTAAACTCGTGAGCTACCCGGATGATACCTTGCGCAAATACGGTTTTATCAGCAATGACCAACTCAACGCTTTTCGTTATTCAGATTTTTGTTTTAAAAAATATTTTGAAGCTGCCGCCAAAGAAAAATACTTTAGTAATACCATTTTTATTTTTGTGGGCGATCATGGCATTCGTGGCGAGGCAGGCGAGGGCTTTCCACAAAGCTACACCCGGCAGGGTTTTACGGCAGAACATGTGCCCTTGTTATTTTATGCGCCTGCATTGTTGCGGCCCAAAAAGATAGATGATGTTTGTTCGCAACTGGATATCCTGCCATCTGTAGCCTACCTCGCCCGGCAGTCGCATAGCAATACTGCCATGGGCATCAATCTATTTGACAGTAGCCGAAGGCAGCAGCCGCACGCATTTATTGCCGACCCCGACACGAGGTTTATTGCCTTGCTAAGCAACGATTATTATTATGGAAGAAGCCTTGTTACCAATGCCACAGACTTTGTGTCTATCGTAAACGACCAAGCAATTACGGCAGGGCCGCCAACTGACAACATTAAAAGCAGCATGGCTTACTTTACAGAGGGCTGGTACGAAACCGCCCGTTACTTACTTTTAAACAACAAGAAAAAATAGTTCAGTTGGGGTTGCAGCAATGCCACATAGTTTACTAAACAGCAAAAGATTTTTCGCAATATGTTCATTAAATGGAGGGTCTCCAAAACAATACAGTGGATCGTAAAGTTATTCCTGATTTACCTTTTCATATTCACTGCTTTTCGGGTGGCTACTGTTATATTTTTTAAGCCCAAAGAGATTGGGCTGCTGGAATTATTCCCTTCCTTTTGGCTGGGTTTAAAATATGATTTGCGCTGGATTGCTTTCATTCTTTTTCCCATTACTTTTTTTTCTTTGTTCCGAAGACTCTCTCCTTTTTACAGCGAAAAGGCCAAACGTTTTTGGTCTTATTACCTGGGTATTCTAACGCTGCTGGTACTGTTTTTTTATGGTGCCGATTTTGGGCAGTTCGCTTACGTAAATGCGAGGCTCAATGCAGATGCACTCATTTTTGCGGAAGATCCCAAAGAATCTTTGCAAATGGTTTGGCAGAGCTATCCTATAGTGTGGATACTCATTGGTTTGGCAGGGGCAGTAATGATGATGGTTTGGATGTTTCGGCGCACACATGTGGGCGTAGAAGACAAAAACATACACGTGCATAAGTTTTCCTACAGGCGCAGGTGGCACCTTATTGCCATGCTGTTGTTATGCTGGTTTATGTATGGATTTCTTACCGCAAGACCATTAAATTTTTTTAGGGCATTTAATTTAAACGACGCCTTTAAAAGTAATCTTGCCCTAAACCCGTTGCAGAATTTTTTTACAACCTTGCGCTTCCGTGAACCTGATTATCATACCAAGGCAAAAGAAAACTACCCTGTAATGGAGGCATTTTTAAACCTTAAAAATAGCGCAACCAAAAAGAATGGCTACCTGCGGATCAAACAGCCTGGAAGCAAAGCGTTGGAAAGTCAGCCCAATATTGTACTGGTAATTTGCGAAAGCTTTAGCATGTATAAAAGCAGCATGAGCGGTAACCCCCTAAATAGTACACCGTTTTTTAATGAGCTTACAAAAAAAGGCATCTTTTTCGAGCGCTGTTTTTCGCCCACTTTTGGCACTGCAAGGGGTGTGTTTGCCACCCTCACCGGCATCCCCGATGTGCAACTTAGTAAGTTTGCTACACGCAATGAAGCCACGGTAAACCAGCGCAGCATCATCAACGATTTTGAAGGGTACGAAAAAATGTATTTCATAGGTGGCCGTAGCCAGTTCAATAATTTTGCTGGCCTGCTAAACAATATAAAGGGAGTTAAGATTTATGAAGAAGGTTCTTTTAAAGCGCCCAAAGTAAACGTGTGGGGCATCAGCGATAAAAATCTTTTTTTGGAAGCCAATGCCATTATGGCCAAACAGCAGCAACCATTTTTTACCATCTTGCAAACTGCAGACAATCATCGGCCGTTTAACATACCAGAAGAAGACACGGACTTCGAACAAAAAAATATTCCCGCCGATACCTTGCTGAAGTATGGCTTTGAATCTATAAAGGAATTCAATGCTTTTGCCTACACAGACTACTGTTTTAAAAAATTTATAGAAGCAGCTTCTAAAGAAACTTATTTTGAGAATACAATATTTGTTTTTGTAGGCGATCATGGGGTAGAAGGCAATGCCACGGCTATGTATCCCAGTGCGTGGACGGACCAACGCCTTGCAGAAGAACACGTGCCGCTATTATTTTATGCGCCTGCTTTGATCACCCCACAAAAACGCAGCGAAGCCGTGTCGCAGATAGATGTGCTGCCCACCATTGCCGGTATGCTTATGCAGCCTTATACCAATAGTACTTTGGGTAGAAACCTGCTCGACTCTGCAAAGGCAGAAAACGCAGCCTTTATCATTTACCATGCACCGGGTTGGATAGGGGTGGTGAACGATGAATATTTTTACAGAAAAAATATACGCATTCACAAAGAAGAACTGGTACCGGTAAAATACAACATGCCAGCCCTGAGCGTGGCACAACAAGACTCTGTAAAAAGGAAACTTTCAAAACTTACCACCGCCATGTACGAAACCGCCCGCTGGATGCTGGTGAATAATAGGAGCAAGTGAGGAGGAAGGTGAGAGTTAATTGGTGATTGGTGATTGGTTGTGCAAGGTCCGTAATCATAGATCATTCATCATAAACCAGACATCATGAATCAAACATCATAAATCAAACATCATACATCCGACATCATACATCTGTTTTATCTGATTTTCTTCGCAATCATAATCAACCTGGGAGATTTTCTTACATCATACTTATCAAAATTATAACTGCCAAACACCTCCTGAATCTGAAGGCCCTGGTAAGCAAACATTTCTGTAAAATCGCCGAGGTTAAATTTGGCCACTTTTTCTGTGTAGATAAACGGCTCTGCCTGGGTTTCATCCTCAATAATAATCTTCTTGTAAAAGTGATGCTCATCATACCATTTGGTGATGATGAAATTTACTCCATCAATTTGTTTTTCTGATTGATGGATGGTATGATCTTCTGAATAATGAACATTGAGGTAGTCCATCACAAAAACACCATTAAGTTTTAGCGATTGTGCAATGGTTCTGATGGCGTTGTCGTGCTCCCTTTGTGTTCTGAAATATCCGAAGCTGGTAAAGAAATTAAATGCGTAATCAAAATAATTAATCCAGAAAGGAAGTCGCATATCGTGTTGGTAAAAATGGAGATGGTCGCTTTCAAATTGAAGAGCTTCGTGGATACTGTCTTTGCTTAAGTCTATCCCTGTTGCGTTAAAACCTTTGCCGGCCAGTTGCATAGAATGTCTTCCTTTGCCGCAGGCCACATCCAGCATGGTACTATTGGGGGCAGGTTGCAAATGGGCTATTAGTTTGTTGATAAATGCTTCTGCCTCCGTTTCATCCCTGTTAAAATAGAGCTGATGATAGTAAGCAGAATTGAACCAATCTTTAAACCAGGCTTGTTCCATGCGGCAAAGGTAACGGTGAATGCGTAAGAGTCAATGGTCTATGAGCAATTGTCCATAATAAACAGGAATACCCGCCAGGATGCTAAAAGGCCGGGTACCCAAAAGTATCGATCAAAGGAACTACCTAAGGAGTGGGTGTTACAAAGAAAAGCTGAAAGAACGACAGCTCCATAGCTTCCCAGGTATTAAATTATCCTGGAGCAACTGAATGACTATTGACTTATTGACGAATGACTTGGTGACTCTTCAGTAGAGCGAAAGACCGATCTGTTTCTTATCTTTGCCGTCCCTAAAACTTACACCAACATGTCACTCATTAAAAGCATATCCGGCATAAGAGGTACCATCGGCGGTACCACCAACGATAACCTTACACCCCTGGATATTGTAAAATTTACTGCTGCATATGGTACGCTTATTTTACAGCACAAAGCTGGAAAAAAAGACAGTGCCAAGAAGAAAATTGTGGTGGGCAGAGATGGAAGAATAAGCGGTGCCATGGTAAAAAGCCTGGTGATAGCAACACTGAATGGTTTGGGGATAGATGTGATTGATCTTGATTTGAGCACTACACCCACTGTAGAAATGGCGGTAACCATGTTGAAGGCTGATGGTGGTATTATCCTCACCGCCAGTCACAATCCCAAAGAATGGAATGCCTTAAAGTTATTAAACAACAAAGGTGAATTCATTAGTGGCGCAGAAGGTGAACAAATTTTGCAAATGGCGGCCAGCGAAGATTTTACTTTTGCCAGCGTAGAAAAACTGGGCAGCACTACCCTGCATGACGGTATGCTGCAAGATCATATTGATGCCATCTTGAATTACCAATGGGTAGATGTTGCAGCTATTGCGGCGGCTAATTTCAGCGTAGTAGTAGATGCTGTTAACAGTACTGGTGCCACAGCCGTGCCTGCACTGCTGGAAGCTTTGGGAGTAAGCAAGATAGTAGTATTGAACGAAGAGATAAACGGTAAATTTGCTCACAATCCCGAACCACTGCCCGAAAACCTGACGGGCCTCAGCCAGGAAGTAATTAAACAAAAAGCTAGCCTCGGTATTGCAGTTGATCCCGATGTGGACAGGCTATGTTTTGTATGCGAAGATGGAACCATGTTTGGCGAAGAATATACTTTGGTGGCCGTGGCAGATTATATCCTGGGAAAGCAAAAAGGTAATACAGTAAGCAATCTTTCCAGCACGAGAGCATTGAGGGATGTAACTGAAAAACATGGAGGAACTTACTACGCCAGCGCCGTGGGCGAAGTAAACGTTGTAAATAAAATGAAGGAAGTAAAAGCAGTTATTGGTGGCGAAGGCAATGGCGGCATCATTGTACCCGATTTGCATTATGGAAGAGATGCACTCATTGGCATCGCTCTCTTTCTATCGCACCTTGCGCAAACTAAAAAAAGCATCAAGCAACTTAGGAATTCTTACCCGGATTATTTTATCAGCAAAAATAAACTAGTGTTAGAAACGGGAGTAGATGTAAAAACGGTTTTTGGAAAAATAAAAGAGAAGTACCACAACAACCCGGTAAACGAAATTGATGGTTTGAAAATAGAGTTCGACACTGATTGGGTTCACCTTAGAACCAGCAATACCGAACCCATCATTCGTATTTATGCAGAAAGTAATTTTGAAACCACGGCAGATAATATTGCATTGCGGTTGATGAAAGATATAAAGGAAGTGATGTAAAGAGCCCCTCCACCCCTGAAGGTGAACCGGGCTTGTTAGCATTCGTAACAATAGTATATTTTCAAGCAGTTCGATTAAGGTACAGTTTGAGAAAATTATAAACTTTAAAACTAAGTTCCCCTTTAGGGGACAGGGGCCAATGAACCGCATCTACTTTGACAACGCCGCCACAACCGCACTTGATCCTTTAGTGCTGGAAACCATGATGCCCTATTTTACAGAGAAATTTGGCAATCCCTCTTCTATTTATTCTTATGGGCGGGAGACCCGCATTGCTATTGAAACAGCCCGTAAATCGGTAGCTAAAATTTTGAATGCTCATCCCGCAGAATTATTTTTTACCAGTGGGGGTACCGAGAGCAGCAATACTGCCATACAGGCTTCGGTAAGAGACCTCGGTTGCAGGCATATTATCACTTCTGTATTAGAGCACCATGCTGTATCTCATACCGTAACCCACCTGGATAATATAGATGCAGTGAAAGTGAGCTATGTAAAACTGCTGCCCAATGGGCATGTAGACATAGATGACCTGGAAAAATTATTGGCAGCATCTGAAGAAAAAACATTGGTTACCCTCATGCATGCGAACAACGAGATTGGTAATATATTAGATATACATGCAGTAGGCGAATTGTGCAAATTGTACAACGCCATTTTTCACAGCGATACCGTACAAACTGTAGGGCATTTTCCATTCGATTTAAGAAATACTCCCATTCATTTTATTACCGGTGCTGCACACAAATTTCACGGCCCAAAGGGCGTGGGCATTTTATACATCAACGAAAATGTACGCATCCAACCCTTTGTACATGGCGGGGGGCAGGAGCGCAACATGCGTGCCGGCACCGAAAATATTTACGGCATTGTAGGTTTCGCCAAAGCGCTGGAAATAGCCACACAAAATCATGAAACCGATGCGGCCTTTATTGGCACGTTGAAATACTACATGCACGAACAACTGAAAAAGCATATACCCGGTGTAGGGTTCAATGGCGATGTATTGGGCAGCAGTTTATACACCGTTTTAAGCGCCAGCTTTCCCAAGACAGAAAAATCAGAGATGATACTGTTCAATATGGACATCCATAATATTTGCGCCAGCGGCGGCAGCGCCTGCACCAGCGGTGCCGACCAGGGTAGCCACGTCATACGTGCCATCAACAACAACCCCAACCAGGTAACGGTGCGGTTTAGTTTTAGCAAACACAATACTAAAGAAGAGGTGGATTCGGTGGTTGAGCGATTGAAAGAACTAGTGTGACTCTAACTCACCTTATACCCCAATTCCTCCACCAACTCTGTTGGTAATATCGGCAGCTTCCTTCTGTCTATCAAAAAACTATTTAACTGCGATATCTCTTTGAAGATATAATGTTTGTCCATAGCACCTTGCAGGTAACCGGCGCCGGTACTGCCGCCTGTGCCAATGCGGGTGCCAATCATGCGGCGCACCATGTTGATGTGGCGGTAGCGCCAGTTGCCGAGCTGATTGTCTATTTCCAACAAAGTATCCAGTAATTGGAAAGGCAGTTCCAGCATGGGAAATCCATGATAGAGCATGATAAACAAAGCTGAGCGGCAGGCTTTGGGGCTGAGAGATCGCTCAGTATTTTCTTCTTCTGTAAAAAATATTTTCTTAAAATTTACCAGGTTATTTTTTTCTCCCTCTGCCAGGCTGTTGCTATACACCGTTTCATAGCTT
>JANPJW010000193.1:0-2895 GCA_031425715.1 Chitinophagaceae bacterium
AAAAAACTCATCATTCAATAATCAATCTTTGAAGTAAAGGCGTCGCTGTTCCCTGGAGCTCAGCGGCGCCTTTTTTATTGTAACAATAAAAACGAAGTGGGGCAATGGCGCCAGGCTGAAATTAACTGAATTGTAAAAGACGGAAGCTGATGGCATTCCTGCGCCTACTTTTCGGCAATTCCCAAAAGCTTCAAATGATTGCTCTAACCTTATAGAAAATGCTACCAATATTATTTTTACTTACGGTCTTCGCTAAACAAGTTCGTGAGGAAGCGGTAGGGTAGTGATAACTGCTTTTATTTCACCACAGTTTCTGCATCCAATACCTCTATTGTTTTGAGGTAATAGGAATAGGCTTCTTCCGGCGATTCGCCAATACACACCACACCCATTTTGCCAAACTGCGAGAGTGCACTGATCATATGAAACATGACTCCTTTTTGAGTGGCCCCGTCAAAATGCAACCCATGAAACATGGCAATGTCAATAAGATCCTGCGGGGATAATCCCTTGTAAGCATCACTCTTTAAATTATCAGAGCTAAAATAGTAACGGTTTTGTTTGCTCTGTGTTATAAACAGCCCGGTAGCTTCATCGTAGTGGCCGTTGGTTAAATACTCCAGCATTAAAAAAGGATGGGTAGTACCACCTTTGCGCAGGTTTATTTCGATGGCATAATGTTTCCAAACATCGTTTTCCTTTACAGAAATAAAATCGATAGCAAAGCGGCCCAATACGCCTTCCTTCTTTAGTTCTTCGGCAATGGCTTTGCCCAGTTTTCCTATGGCGGTGCGGTAACTTTCATGTGCAGGAAAATGTGCCCCTATAAAAATTTGTCCGCTATCGCCGCCCAGCACCTGGTCGTGGGTAGATACAATTTCAACATTACCCAAAGGATCTATTTTGCATTGCACCGAAGGAGACACTTTTAATTCCCCCTCTACAAATGCTTCCACAATGCCTCCCATTTGTTCAAATTTCTCCAGGAAGGTTTCTACACTCAAATCTTTTGCAACTGGCAGCATTTCTTTTGGCAGATGTTCGTGTAACCAGGTATACAATTCTTCACCCCTTAACTCTCCAGGATAACGTAACAGCGCATTGCCCTCCCCGGAAAAGCCATCATTCAATTTTATAACCGCTTTCTTTAAAGCCGGGTACTCCCTTTTTAACTTTGTCAATGCCTGTACAATGTCATCGTAGGTTTTTAAATCTTCTGTACCTGCAGGCATGGATACGCCTGCTCTTAAAAATATTTTTCTACCGCCGCTCTTGGTGCCGCAATGCATTAAAGAAGGGTCGCAACCATAAATGGGTATGCCCAACTTTACAGCCAGTGTGCGTTCAAATGCAGTGGTATTAAAACAAGCTATATGGGCCTCGTGCCCTGCAGGGATACTGTTTTTGATGCGCTCAATTAATCGGTGGCGTTGCAAAATTTTTTCGGTAAGAGAGAGCGGCGAAAGATCGTAACAACTCAACAGCGTTAACCGCTCCCTTGCGTGAAAGCCGGTTATGCCCGGCAGCAGGTGCAGGTAATAATCTACAATAAACGGATCGATGGGCATGCTGCTCACATAGGTAACGTGTGCCCTTGGCATGCGCAACAACATGAGCAGGCAAAGCAATCTTTCTTCATAGTGAAAAGCGCCGTCTACCTTTGCAAGCACTTCCTGGTCCAGGGTGAGACTGGGAATTACGACAATTGTTTTGGCTGCAAGATTATCTGGAAAAACGGTTGTAAACTGCCGGGAGAATCCTTGTTGTATGCTTTCAAATTGCTGCAACTCTTCGGCAGAACCCGGTGTGGGATAATCGGTATGATGCCCGTTAAAAAACTTTTTGTTGGGTTGTATCTGTTCATTGCTGAGTTCCATATGCATGCAGGTATTGAGGCTACCAATTGAACTTAAATTTAGTACATAAAACCGAGATTGTTGCCGTGTGCACCTTTGCTGTTTTGCCCTACAATACAACCTGGGTTTTTATGCAATCGGCCTGGCAAATTCTCAAGGGTAGGAGAGGATACCAGCTGAATAGATTTAAAATATAAATTTATCGGCGATTGCCCTGTGTACCAGCAACGGGTGGGGTACAAGGATACTGTTTGAAGCTTTCTTTAAATCAGGAAACAAAGATTGCACAGCAGGTGAGTGGTTTTACATTGTGCCTATATTTGGAACAGCATCCTCCACTATCCGAACAATTGCAAACAATCATTTTATTTGAATCCATCAGAACCAACACAACCATGAACAAGATTTTATTGTCTCTTTTAATGTTACTCACGCATTTTAGTTATGGCCAACCCAGCAAGTATGACGAAGTAATCAATTATTACAGCACCCAAAAAAACTTTAACGGTGTGGCATTGGTAGCAACCAATGGGCAAATTGATTATTTAAATGCCACAGGTATTTCCAACCGACAGTCTGGTACAATGCTTACTACAAAATCTAAATTTAAAATAGCATCTATCACCAAAACATTCACGGCAGTTTTAACTTTACAACTATTTGAACAAGGAAAAGTGGATTTGAAAGTACCTTTTGGTAAATACTTCCCAACCTATAAGGGTGAAGCAAAAAATACAGTCACAATTGAGCATTTGCTTACCTACAGTTCGGGCATACCCGATATCACCGTCAACCTTGACATGCAACCCTATCAACTGCCCATCACGATTGATGCGTTCATAGATAAATACTGTAGCGGCAAACCGCAGGAAGCGCCGGGTATTAAAAGCAATTATAGCAATACGGAGTACATCATTTTGCAAAAAATCATTGAGAATGTAACAAAGAAATCTTTCGAAACAGCACTGCGGGAAAATATCCTGCAACCCTTAAAAATGGAAAATACCGATATGCTGTACTCAAAAGATATTGTAGCCGG
>JANPJW010000194.1:0-2240 GCA_031425715.1 Chitinophagaceae bacterium
GTTAAAGTTAAATTGGTGCGGTTCGGAAAATTGTTGCCAAAAGTTAAATGCACGAGCGCAGGGTTACCGGCATCTTTGATGGCAGCGAGCGGAGAGCCGATACTATTGCTTACCACATAGTTGGATGCAACCTGGCTGCTAGCCGTTTCTACCGCTTCGTTAAACAACACATCCAGCGTATTGACACTGGTGGCATTGGCCGAGACCACTGCAGGTGGGGTAACATCAGGTACAAAATCTGTAACAACTATATCATCAAAGAAATGACGCTGAAAAAAAGTAGCTGTACTTTGCCTTATCCAGATACCAAAAAAAGCAGCCGTTGTATAAGTAGCATCTGTAACAGTTCCTTCGCTCACGTAGCTGCTACCCGTGGCCGTAAGGTCGCGGCTCAGAGACCATACATTGGCGGCATTGCGTGTAACCCTCACCCGCATGGCATTGTTGCTGCTGTTGGTGGTACCGTTCCCTCCATCAATGATTTTTACGGCAGCCACGCCTGCATCTTTTCTATACAAGCTTATTTCGTCATCGGTGTTACCAATGCGCACAAAGTATCCGGTAGTATTGGTAAGCGTAAGATCGCTGGCAGATGCGGTTAGGTACACATCTGTGTAGTTGGTACCAGATGTATTGAAAGTAAACAGGGCGTAAAAATCCCATTGAGCGGCCGTTGCTTTTGTGCTGGCTGTGCTAAGGTAAAAATTACTGCTGGCGGTAGTATTGTTGCTTTGCAGTTGTTGCGAAGCGTTTACTATAAAGTCTGCCGTGTTTCCACCCCAGGCGGGGTTGCTGGTAAAATTGCCGTCGTTAAAATTATCTGAGAATTGTGCCTGTGTGGTAAAAAAGGTGAGCAAGGCCAGCAGGCTGCTCAGGATGTTCTTCTTCATAATTTGAGATAGTAATTTTTAAAGATACTATATTATGTTTCTTTATAACCATTGGTATTCAATAAAACGAATAGGCAAGTTTATGGGCAGCTAATAATGCCTATCACAACGAGGGAAGATGTTTGACATTATCAACATTTAGCATACAAGCATGCCCCCGGTTCGTATCCACAAGCCTCAAATGATTTTGGTAGCTACGCTTTTTGTCTGTATTTTCGATACCCATTATGACAATGATAAAACATAGCATAAAGATGATACAGAGCCATTGGCGGAGCTGAGTAACACTTTATGTAACAAAATAAAGCTGCCTTCCGCCAAAAACGGGAGGCTTATTTTTTATAGTCTAAAAAAAGAAAAATGAAAATTGCGGTTGTAGGCGCTACCGGCCTGGTAGGTACAAAAATGTTGCAAGTATTGGCAGAGCGGAATTTTCCCGTTACTGAGTTGTTGCCGGTGGCTTCAGAAAAATCAATAGGAAAGGAAATTGAATTTAAAGGAAAAAAATACAAGGTAGTAGGCATGCAGGATGCTATTGATGCAAAGCCTGCTATTGCACTGTTTTCGGCGGGTGGTAGCACCTCCCTGGAATGGGCACCAAAGTTTGCAGATGCCGGAATTACGGTGATAGATAACAGCAGCGCATGGCGCATGGATGAAACCAAAAAATTGGTAGTACCCGAAGTAAATGCTTATGTGCTTACGGCAGCAGATAAAATTATTGCAAACCCCAACTGCAGTACCATACAGATGGTGGTAGTTTTAAAACCTTTGCACGACCGGTATAAAATAAAGCGGGTGGTGGTAAGTACTTACCAAAGTGTAACTGGCACCGGCGTAAAGGCTGTGGAGCAAATGATGAATGAGCGCAAGGGAATTGAAGGACCGATGGCTTACAAATATCCGATTGATCAGAATGCGATACCACAGATAGATGTGTTTACCGAAAATGGTTACACCAAAGAAGAAATGAAAATGGTGAATGAAACGAGGAAAATCATGGAAGACAATTCTATTAAAGTAACGGCAACCTGTGTGCGCATACCAACGATGGGCGGGCACAGTGAATCACTGAATATAGAGTTTGAAAATAATTTTAGTACGGCCGAAGTAAAAGATATTTTACACAGCAGCCCTGGCGTAGTATTACAAGATGATCTTGAAAATTTTATATACCCTATGCCTTTAACAGCGCATGATAAAGATGATACATTCGTAGGCCGTATTCGCCGGGACGAGAGCCAGCCCAATACGCTGAACTGTTGGATAGTGAGCGATAACCTGCGCAAAGGCGCTGCTACCAACGCAGTACAGATTGCAGAAGAGTTGGTGAAGAAGGGGTTTGTAACC
>JANPJW010000195.1:0-1521 GCA_031425715.1 Chitinophagaceae bacterium
GCCCTCCGGCGAATTCCCTTTTGCAGAAGTATCTGCATACCAGTTAGGATTTTTTGCCCAGGATAAATGGTCTGTCACCAAAAACTTTACCCTTACAGCAGGGCTGAGAGCCGACATTCCCGTGTTTGATGATTTTACTCCAAACTTAAGTGCAGATTCTCTTACTTATCGCAATGGATTGAAAATTAAAACCGGGGAAGCTCCCAAAACATCTGTGTTGTGGAGCCCAAGAGTTGGTTTTAACTGGGATGTGAAAGGTGATAAAAAAACACAGATCCGTGGTGGCTTGGGAATTTTTGCTGGTGCTCCTCCTTTTGTTTGGATCAGCAACCAGGCTAGTAACAATGGTGTAGACTTTGGTTCGCAAGCATACATATCTGGCAATGGAACCGGGCAGACTTCACCCACCGATCCCATTTTCATATTTAATTCTAACGTAGATGCCAACAGGCCGGCCAATGCCAAGGCAAACACTACTTACAACCTTGCAGTAACCGATAAAGACTTTAAGTTTCCGCAATTATTCCGTAGCAATCTTGCCATAGATCAAAAACTTCCCTACGGCATTACTGCCACGCTGGAAGGTATTTATTCTAAAGACATCAATGCAGTTTATCATCAGAATATTAACCTGCCGGTATTTGGCGCACCGCTAGCAGGCCCTGACAGGCGCATTCGTTACAACAGCTCCAGAATTTACAGCGGAGCAGGTGGTGTAACCTCGTCTAATCCGAACATCACAGATGCTATTTTGATGACCAATTCATCGAAAGGGTATACCTATAATCTTACACTGCAATTGCAGCGCAACGTAAAAAATCTTTACACAATGCTTGCGTATAGTTATGGCGATAGTCGTTCTGTAAATGACGGTGGTTCTATTGCACAATCTATCTGGAGAGACAGGTTTGTGAACGGCGATCCAAATGCTGACGTAACATCTTATTCTTCGTTTTATCAGCCACACAGGGTGGTAGCAGCATCCTTCTACCGCTTTGAATACAAGAAATACTTTGCTACTTCTATCGGCTTCACTTTTGAAGGAGCCAATGCTGGTACAGGAAGTTACGCCTACAGCGGCGATGTGAACAATGATGGTTTGAATACGAACGACCTTATTTATGTTCCAAAAGATGCAAGCGAAATTTTATTGGTTCCCGCTCCCGGCGTGGCTACAGATACAAGAACTCCGGCCATCATATGGTCTCAGTTAAACGCCTACATCAACCAGGATCCTTACCTTAGCACAAGGAGAGGACAGTACGCAGAGAGAAATGGTTTGTTGTTACCTTTTTACAGGAAACTTGATTTGAATTTTACACAAGATTTCTTTGTATCAGTAAAGGGCAAACGCAATACACTTCGTCTTACTGCAGATATCCTGAATTTTGGAAACCTGCTAAACAAGAATTGGGGAGCATTTAAAATACCCAACAGAACAGCTTTGTTAAACCTGGTAAGAATAGAAACAACTGGTCCTAACCAGGGTACACCAGTGTACAGTTTTCCTTACCTTAATGC
>JANPJW010000196.1:0-8456 GCA_031425715.1 Chitinophagaceae bacterium
GAGGTTTTTCCATTGAGCCACCACAGATAACCATAGCTCAAATTATAGGGTTGAGAAGTGCCGGTCATCGCATTAAAATAAGCTGCATCGTTTAGCAAGGTAGTACCGTTCCACTTTCCTTTGCTTAGAACTAAAGAGCCAAACCTTGCAGCCTCTCTTGTGGTGCAGTACATTACATAGTTCAGCCAAAAAGCATTGGGCATACCAATTTTATCAAATAACTTTTCCCGGCTGTATTGATTGAATGTTTTCCCGCTGGCCGCTTCCAAAACCGGGTGTAACAAATGATAGGGCGCATTATAATAACTCCATCTTGTTCCTGCATCTGACTTGTACTTTAAACAAGCGGGGGTTGTGCAATTTTGATCGGGTACAGCATCATCCAGGCCAGTGCTCATGCTTAACTGGTGTTTAATTGTAATCAAATCTTCTTTTGCCTGTGGCAGGGATGTCCATCCATTACCCAGGTACTGCGAAGTTTTATGATTGATGTTAAGGATGCCATCCTGCTGTGCAACACCAGCTAAAAATGCTACCACACTCTTACCTGCGCTGGCTATATAATACTTAGTGTCTTTGTTCCAGCCGTTCCAATATTGTTCTTTCACAATTTTGCCTTTGTGCAATACTATCAGCCCAAAAGTATTTCGGGTGGCCGCATAACTAAATGCTTCCTGCAATTTAGTTTCATCCCAGTTTACGGATGCGGCTGTTTTGGTTTCCCAGGTATCGCCGGTGAGAGGTGGGTAATAATACTCCGCAACGGGAGGAACCGGGGTGGGCATGGTATTATCTTTCTTACAGCTAAGAAGTGTGAGGGAAGTCACAAGCAGTATCAAGTATTTCATAAATCAGTTTACGTGTAGACTTTATACGTTATAGAACGTTTAAAACTTAGCATTATTTTTTTCAAGCTGTTTTATTTGACGGATTGAAAGAGGAGGTAAGAATGTTTAGCTAATTAAAACGACCCTAGGCCTCCTACTTAACAACATTTAATACTCAATGCCAGATGCTTTATATTTGCACCGCTGCCATTCTAAGCTACATTAAAAGCTGAAAATAGTACCTAAAGTACAAGAGAGTGACACAACGAAGATGCCATGGAAAACAAATGCTTGTTGCATAAATTTCACCATCTTCCTGAAACGAATACACATATAACTTAATTAATAAGAAACATGGCTGCCAAGACCGATAACTTTCAATCGCCGGATTATTTTAATGTAGATGAACTTCTAACAGAAGAACATAAACTCATCAGGGAAACGGTGAGAGCGTATGTAAAAAAAGACATCTCTCCTATCATTGAAGACTATGCACAGCGTGCAGAATTTCCACAGCAGATCATCAAGCAACTGGGCGACCTTGGTTGTTTTGGCCCAACGGTGCCTGAGCAGTATGGTGGTGGTGGTTTGGACTACATCTCCTACGGATTGATGATGCAGGAACTGGAACGTGGCGATAGCGGCGTGCGCTCCACAGCAAGTGTGCAGGGCAGCCTGGTGATGTTTCCGATTTACCAATACGGCAGTGAGGATCAGCGCAACAAATATTTACCAAAACTTGCCAGCGGCGAATGGTTGGGTTGTTTTGGGCTGACAGAGCCCGACCATGGCAGCGACCCGGGCGGCATGCTCACTAATATTAAAGATAACGGCGACGGGCACGTGATTTTGAACGGCGCCAAAATGTGGATCAGCAACGCACCCTTTGCACAGGTAGCTGTGGTGTGGGCCAAAGATGAGGAAGGCATTATAAGAGGTGTAATTGTAGAGCGGGGCATGGAAGGTTTTAGCACCCCTACCACCCATAGCAAATGGAGCCTGCGTGCCAGTGCTACCGGCGAGCTGGTTTTTGACAATGTAAAAGTTCCTAAAGAAAATATTTTACCCAATGTGCAGGGCTTAAAAGGCCCGTTGGGCTGCCTGACCAAAGCCCGTTATGGTATTGCCTGGGGCGCCATTGGTGCAGCCATGGATTGTTACCACACAGCGTTGGAGTATAGCAAAGAGAGAATTCAGTTCGGAAAACCCATTGGTGGTTTTCAATTGCAACAAAAAAAGCTGGCAGAAATGGTTACCGAAATCACCAAAGCACAATTGCTGAACTGGCGTTTGGGTGTTTTGATGAACGAAGGAAAGGTAACACCCCAACAAGTAAGTATGGCTAAAAGAAATGCTTGTGAGGTAGCTACCAATATATGCAGAGACGCCCGCCAAATGCTCGGTGGCATGGGCATTACAGGCGAATACCCTGTTATGCGCCACATGATGAACCTGGAAAGTGTAATAACTTATGAGGGCACGCATGATATTCATTTGCTGATTACGGGGATGGATGTGACGGGGATTAACGCCTTCAAATAATTTGCAGAACATACTTAGTTATAAGGTATGAATGATAAGTTATGAGTGAAAGTATAATAAAAGACAAGAGTTTTCTTTTTGCAAAAAGAATTATTAAACTATATCAATACATAACTGATAACAAAAAAGAATTTGTAATTTCTAAACAGTTGTTACGCAGCGGTACTGCGGTAGGCGCCTTGGTAAGAGAAGCACAAAATGCTGAAAGTAGGTTAGACTTCATTCATAAACTTGGTGTATCACAAAAAGAATGCGATGAATCTTTATACTGGCTTGAACTTTTATATGAATCAGGATACTTGAAAGAACAAGAATTTGTAAGTATAAAAAAGAGGCGGCTGAACTTTTAAAAATGATACGAAGTGCAATCATTACAACAAAAGCTAAGAAGTGAAAACTCATAATTCATAACTTATAATTTATAACTAAACGGAGCGTAATGAGTATAAAGAATGTTAGTGTAGTGGGTGCCGGGCAAATGGGTAATGGTATTGCGCATGTATTTGCACAAAGTGGTTTTGCAGTAACGTTGATAGATGTAAGTGCAGCTCAATTGGAAAAAGCTTTGGGTACAATTGGTAAAAACCTGGACAGGCAGCTTGCTAAAGCAACCATAACAGAAGAACAGAAGGCAAAAACATTGGGCAATATCAGTACTGCCACAGATCTTGCCACCGGGGTTAAAAATGCGCAATTGGTTGTGGAGGCCGCAACAGAAAACATTGAACTTAAACTGCAGATCTTTAAACAAATTGATGAGCATGCTCCGCATGGTTGCATTTTAGCCAGCAATACTTCTTCCATTTCTATCACTAAAATTGCGGCTGCTACCAAAAGACCAGAAATGGTGATTGGTATGCATTTTATGAATCCGGTACCAGTGATGAAACTGGTAGAAATCATCAATGGGTATGCTACTAAAAAAGAAGTAACCGCAACGATTGTAGAACTGAGCAAGCAGTTGGGCAAAATTCCATGTGAAGTAAATGACTACCCCGGGTTTATTGCCAACCGCATTTTAATGCCGATGATCAATGAAGCAATCTATAGTTTGTACGAAGGCGTGGCGGGCGTGGAAGAAATTGACACTGTTATGAAACTAGGTATGGCGCATCCTATGGGACCGCTTCAATTAGCTGACTTTATTGGTCTTGATACCTGCCTCAGCATTTTGAAAGTATTACAGGATGGTTTTGGAAATCCTAAGTATGCTCCCTGCCCCTTGTTAGTAAACATGGTAATGGCTGGCAAACTCGGCGCCAAGACCGGCGAAGGGTTTTATACCTATACCGCAGGCAGCAAAGACCTGGTAGTAAGTGCATCGTTTAAAAGATGATAGCTTAATTTTAGGCAAATGAATACCGTCACAAAACCATACGACAACAAAAGAATTTTTTGGGATATAGACCCGGAGAAGTTAGACTTTGAAACAAAAGCTTCTTTTATAATTGAAAGGGTTTTTGAAAGAGGTGATGTAGAAGACATAAGGATGTGCAGGAGATTTTATGGTGATGAAAAAGTGGCTGAGGTATTATTAAATGCGAAATATCTACCGGAAAAACGGATGTACCTCGCCAGTGCTGTCATTGATAAACCAGTAAACTTATTCAGATGTTACATCTTGAAACAGTCGACCCCGGCACTCTTTCCATATTAAAGCGGCTGATGCACTTACCCCAGATGAAACCATTTCACCTTGTAGGTGGCACCGCATTATCATTGTTATACGGACATCGCAAATCCATCGATTTAGATTTATTTACAACAAAAGAATTCGATCATCACCTAACAATTGAAGTTTTAAAAAAAGAGTTTGGAACAGCATTCGAATACGAAGGCGGTTTTTCCAAATTCGGGATATTTTGTTTTATAGAATCTGTAAAAGTTGACATTGTTTACTACCCACATCAAATTATCAATCCCTGTTTAGATATCAATGAAATAAGAATTTACCATCCAAAGGATATTGCCGCAATGAAAATCCAGGCAATCTTAGGAAGAGGAAAAAAGAAAGATTTTTGGGATGTTGCAGAAATGCTAAATCATTTGACAGTGCAGGATTTTTTGAGTGCGCACCAGGAAAAGTTTCCTACGCAGCAGCTTCTTATTTCAATACCCCAGGCTTTAACATACTTTACAGATGCAGATGAAAGCGAAGATCCCATCAGCTTAAAAGGACAAACATGGACGTCCGTAAAAAAGATTATACAACAAAAGGTAAGTGAATATTTACAGTAGCACCTACCGGTGGCCCATTAACAAAACATAACATAAAAGCAATGATGAACCCAAAACTATTTATGATTATCATAGGCTGTACCCCTGCCGGCAGACATACAGAACAACACGATGTGTTTTTTGGTATTGGTAATTCACTTTCAGATTTATTGGCAGACATGGAGAAGTTCTGGCCAGGTACTAAACTACACATCGACTCCTGGAGAACAGTTACCGAAGTAAATGGATACCAGGTAAAAATTGTAGAAAGTGGAATATCTCCTAATGCAGCTACCCAGAGGTTATTTTTCTTAAACCTCGGTGGGTACAAACCCGGTGATATGGAAGAGTACCACTACAAACTTTTGTGTGTGGCCGGCGATAAAGGAGATGCCATCAAACAGGCAAAGCAAACCGCTTTCTATAAGCATACCGGCTTCAAAGGTGCCACTTCTCATATAGATGATAAGTATGGGATAGATGTAGATGACATTTATGAGATACAGGATATTTTGCCAGCTTCATTAAAAACAAAATACAATATCGTTCTGGAGAAGAGCCACGGTGAAGTTGCAGAAGACGAACTTCATATTGGCTATGTAAAATTGAGTAGCTTGGTATAAAACCAAAGTCTCTTCACCCAGAGAATTTCCATTTTCTTCCTGATAGTTTTTTGATCATTCACAAAAAGTACGATGGCTGAAAAAGAGAAAATAATTGATGATTATATTGCTAAATCTGCAGATTTTGCGAAGCCAATTCTCACGCATATTCGCAAACTGGTGCACAAGGCCTGCCCTGATGCAGAAGAAAAAATGAAATGGAGTTTCCCTCATTTCGATTATAAGGGTGAAATGATGTGCAGCATGGCAGCATTTAAACAGCATGCTGTATTTGGATTCTGGAAGGCTGCATTGATGAAAGATCCGGTATTGATTGAAAATGCACAATCAGAAACTGCCATGGGGCACCTGGGAAAACTAACTTCAATAAAAGATCTGCCTCCCGACAAAAAAATGATTGCCTGGATAAAAGAAGCCATGCGTCTAAATGATGAAGGCATCAAGCTACCGGCAAAAGTAAAGTCAGCAGACAAAAAGGAGTTGCTTGTTCCTGAGTATTTCACTAAGGAACTCAATAAAAATAAAAAAGCTAAACAGGTGTTCGAGGACTTCTCTCCCTCTCATAAAAAAGAATACCTGGAATGGATCACCGAAGCTAAAACAGAAGTTACGAGGAACAAAAGGATAACCACTGCGCTAGAAATGATTGGGGAAGAAAAAGGGCTTAACTGGAAATACAAGTAGTTGCAAATTATCTACTCATTAAAAAGAATCTTTTATTTTCCAGCTTTCAATTAAAACAGGTAATATCTTTTTATACTCCTTTCTATCAAAGGCAGATTTAAATGTATTCTCAAGGGTAAACTCTAAAGGGGTTAAAAACCCTCTTTCTTTTCGCCAATGGTCAATACTATCAATATTTAAAACGGGATAAAGCGTCGGTTTGTCTTTATAGTAGACAACCTGCGTTCCATACCGTTGAAGTTTATGTTTTCGAGCGTTAAGCCTATCTTCAAAAGTGCTTACAAAAATTCCGTTCACCTTTTTTTCTTTCAATGCCTCAAGCAAGAATGGTAAATACTTTTCTTGCATCATTAAATTGGCATGAAGCAATACACTCGTAAGCGCAAGGTTTCCTTTATTTCCGGTTTGTCTATAGGTAAGCCAGCCGTATTTGGTAAGAATTTTATCAACTTTAATCGTGTTGATTGAATCCAGCATAATTTGCTCTTGTTTATTTTCTTCCAGTAACAAAGGATTGTTTATTTCCCGGTATTTCTGATCATCAGAAAGGATGGTGTCAAAAATGGGAATCAGGTATTTTAGGGAATCAGGGATCATGGAGGAATAGAACTCCGGAAATTTCCTGAAATCAATTTTATTGTCAGTTGGCTTGGCTCTCTTTGTTGTCTTATAAGTGCAGACAACGGAAAAAAGAGCCAAAAAGCATGATATATAAACTAAATATTTCATAATTAAAACTAGGCCCTAAAATAGGAAAATTTTAGAGCCTAGCATAATATCAAAGTCATTAATTCGACCAATAATAATTGGAATGCTTCAGAACAGTAATGAAAACTAGCTCGGCGCTTTCGTCTCTGGTTAATATTTCTTTACTCAGAAGGGCTGTGCATTTTCCATTTAAATAGGTAGCTATTTCAGCAGCTGTCTTATTAGATCTCTTTAATTGCGTATATTCTGAAGCCACCAATTTAAGTTCTAACTTTTCCTTCCTAGCTATGGGAAGTAATTCTATCAGTTGATCATTGGTGGTGACGGATCTCGATAGATTAGAGGCAACTGCTATTCGCTCTGACAAATTATTTCTTCGTAAAATCGCAATAACATCATTTCGAACTTTCAAAGACTGGAGTTCAGTTCGTGGACTTTGCAACAATGATTTTGTCAAAGCAGCTGAATCATAGTTCAGTAATTTTTCAGAAAAATCAACTACTCCATTTTCTCGAACAAATAGGTTGAGAAGCTTATTATGAACTATTCCAATTTCCTCAAAGGAATTGTTAGGCAATACAAAGTTTCTAGGCAAGTCTGCATTCAGTTGTTCAACTTCTCGCTGGCCACTTTGTCTAGAGCCAAAGCCTGATCCTACCGCTCCCGCAGCACATGAAATTGCGAAGCAGGCGATACCACCATAAGGAGGAACTGCGATCATCCATTCTGTTTCAATAAAAGCTGCAGTAGCAGCTTCTGCATCCAAAAGGCTAGTTTCAACCTGAGACTGAGTCGGCCCTTCGCCTCCACAGGAAGTTTGAATTAATATTGCCAAGGTTGCTAATAGATAAAAGATCTTTTTCATGATTTTAAATTTAACATTAAAAAATAGTTTAATTATACTTAAACGAAATATGTTATATAAAAAATTACGACAACCCCTTTATTAAATGCGTAACTTAAATTTAATATCGGTTCAATCAGTGTTTAAAACTTAAGCGACATTACAGAATAATTCATCAACATTCACTCAGTAGACATACTTTTTATAGTACTCCCAAAAACACATTTCACTTTATACCCAAGTGGTGCATAATACTTAGTCAACGTATTGCTGATGTTCTCTTCTGCAAGTTTTATAAAACCCTGGTTGCCTTCCAGCGTGGCTGAGGCAGTGGTATAAATTTCTTTCTGTGCTTTTACAAAATCATCAATGGTTACGGAGTTGAGGATACCAGTCTGCGTCATACTCGTAAGTTTATCAAGGCGTAACTGCATGCTCATCAATTTTACAGCAGGCAAATAGATAATAGCCGTACCGGCTTTGGTATCTACGTTTAATTTCTGGTTGGTCATGTCTACGCCATACTTAGCCTCATAAGGTATAGAAAGTTGCAAAGTGTTTTCTACAAAATAATTTTTAAGCTTGTCAAATATGCCACCACTTTCTGCTTTGTTGGTCATCTTGATATTGGTAACTCCGCTCACCTGCAGGGAAGCCAGTTCTGCAATCTCTTTTACTACCGCTACATTCTGCACTACGGTAGATCTTGTATTGGCCTCCCCGTTTTTTTTACCCCAGAAATAAAACCCGGCTACAGCCAGCAGGATCAACACAATAGTGACTGTTTTACTTCTCATAATTTTTTGATTGATTTCTTTGTAGCCTTAGCCACTAATTGATAACTATCTGCAATCATTTGTTTTACCAACAACGTTTTCAAACCTTCCACGGTTACCGTGTTCCAATGCTTCTTGTTCATGTGGTAACCGGGAAAAATATTTTCAGGAAATTCTTCCCGAAGTTCTATCGCCTTTTCCGGATCGCATTTGAGATTGATGGAAGGAGAAGGAG
>JANPJW010000197.1:0-2493 GCA_031425715.1 Chitinophagaceae bacterium
CTAAGATCGGATTATCAAAAGACAGAGTGGTGACAGATAACATGAAGGTGAGTGCAATGGACATTATTAAAAAGTTTTTTGCTGAGAAAGGATTTAGAAATTTAACTGTTGACTACAAAGAAGAGCCTGCAAAAAACCTGGCTAATGCAGTAATCCTAACTTTTATCATTGAAAAAGGGAATAAGGTAAAGGTGAATTCAATAAACTTTGCTGATAACGCTGAGGTTTCGGACAACAAACTGAAGAAGCAAATGAAGGGAACCAAAGAAATGACAAGGTTTACCTTGTATCCCCTTAGATATAGCAGCCCCTATAATGACACCACCCGGTCAATAACTTTTAAAGAGTATTTAAAAGAGATGGGGTATTTGTCTCCAACCAAAACAAAGGAAGCGTTAGACCCCTATTTTCGGTTTAAGCTTTTTACATCCGCTAAATACAATCCACAGAAATATTTAGAAGATAAAGAACATGTACTTGACTATTATAATACCCAAGGCTTTAGGGATGCTACTATTGTTGCGGATACAGCTATTAGTAACGTTAAGGGTAATCTTGACATTCACGTAAAGGTAAACGAAGGAAGAAAGTATTATTTTGGCGACATAATGTGGAGGGGAAATACAAAGTATTCTGACTCCTTGCTCACTGTTATTTTAGGTATAAAAAAGGGCGATATTTATAATCTCGATATCCTCAATAAACGCCTGGGCAAGCAAATGTCTGCCGAGGGAGGCGATATACAAAGTTTGTATATGGATGATGGTTACCTTTTCTTCAGGGTTGATCCGATAGAAACATCTGTTTACAACGATACAATCAACTTTGAGATAAGGATGCAGGAAGGCCCGCAGGCTACTATTGGTAATGTGGAAATCACCGGAAATGACAAGACTAAAGACTATGTAGTAAGGAGAGAGTTGCGTACTATTCCAGGAGAAAAATTTAGCCGTGCAGATATTATCCGCACACAAAGAGAGTTGGGCCAGTTAGGATTTTTTAACCCGGAAAAAATATCACCGAACATTGTTCCAAACCAGGATAATGGTACAGTGGATATAACATGGGGAGTAGAAGAAAAATCTAATGACCAGCTTGAATTATCAGCCGGGTTTGGCGGAGGGATTGGGTTGACTGGTACCCTTGGTATCACGTTCAACAACTTTTCAATCAATAATATCTTCAACAAAAAAACCTGGGATCCATTACCCTCCGGAAGCGGACAAAAACTAAGTGCAAGGGTACAATCCAACGGGCGGGCATTCAGAACTTACAATTTGTCTTTTACAGAACCATGGCTTGGAGGTAAAAAAAGAAACTCATTTTCTGTAAGTGTTTACAATACCAAACAGAGTAATTCTTTCAATCAGTTTGGGCAGTTCTGCCGCTCATGCGGTGATACATCTTTTCTTAGTATAGCTGGCGCAAGTGTGGCACTGGGGAAGCAGTTAAAGTGGCCGGATGATTATTTTTCATTGGTAACCTCTTTAAACTTTCAGCAATACAAATTGCGAAACTATGCCGTAAGCGGTTTCAATGGTTTAAGCAATGGCACGTTTACCAACCTCAGTTTGCGACTCGCACTTGCCAGGAACTCAACCGGAGGTAGCCCAATTTTCCCTACAGGCGGTTCCAACTTTTTGCTAAGCGGCCAGTTTACGTTGCCTTATTCACTAATGGGAATTGTAAAGGAGTCGGATAATGTGTTTAAATTTCCGGAGTTTCACAAATGGTTGTTTACAGGAGAGTATTATGTGCCGATTGGAACAGCCCGTGGTGCAGACAAAAACCGCCAATTTATTATTAAGGCAGCGGCCAAGTACGGCTTTATTGGCAGGTACAACAGCAAGAGAGAAATTTCTCCCTTTGAAAGATTTCAAGTGGGAGATGCTGGCCTTAGCAATAATTTTGCTCTTCTGGGTTACGATATTATTGCCCATAGAGGGTATCCTATTTATTCAAGTTCAAATCCCAAGGTGAACCCGGACAACGTAACTCCATCTCAATTTTTCACAATCTATAATAAGTACACACTTGAACTTCGCTATCCGTTTAGCACTAGTGCCAGCAGCACTATTTACGGGCTAGCATTTTTTGAGGCAGCCAACGGATGGTACACTTTCAAAGACTATAATCCATTTAAGTTGCGCCGGTCTGCAGGTGTGGGTATGCGTTTCTTTTTACCGATGTTCGGCTTACTTGGTTTTGACTATGGGTTAGGGTTTGACAGGATAAAAGCGAACGAGCCTATTAAAAGCGCCTTTAAGTTTACCTTTATGCTAGGCCAGGAACCTCAGTGATGAGTGATAAACGGTTTGATGAAAGATACTTGATACAAATAAAAGTCTAATAAAAAATGCCTGTAATAAACTAGTAGTATTTACAACTGACTATAAAATACATGTTATGAAAAAAATAGCCTTGCTTACTTTCTGTACTTTATTGCTTGCAGTGGTTTCTTACGCACAGCGCTATGCCGTAATAGACTCCAAA
>JANPJW010000198.1:0-1669 GCA_031425715.1 Chitinophagaceae bacterium
TTGTGCCTTTTGAAAAAATAAACAGGTCTTTATTAGACGATGCCAGGGTATATAATATTCCCCAATACGATGCAGATGGCAATATTAGCAATAAAACAATGACCGCTGCGGCTGAACCGTTAAATGCCACTGCATTTACAAACGTAGCTGTAGTGCAGGAATGGTTTTACCGGGCAAAAAGCAACAAACTCTTCAGCCGCATAAACTACTTACTACTCTATGCCCATAAAATTAAAGACGGCCTGGTAACGGCACAGGCGGTACCTGTACTAAAAATAATGTTGAACTAGTATTTCTTGCTACATTTACAGCCCCAAGCGAATTTGCCAGGATTTGTTTTATTCTAATGCAGAGCCATCTCCCCTTCGCCTTCAATTTCTAAATACACAAATATGTCTGTAAATAAAGAGGTGAAAAAAATTACCACCCATACTTTGCAAAAAATGAAAGCGGCCGGCGACAAAATTTCTATGATCACCGCCTACGATTATTCATTTGCACAAATTTTTGATGCCGCAGGCATCGATATTATCCTGGTGGGCGATAGTGCCAGTAATGTAATGGCTGGCCACGAAACAACCTTGCCCATCACTTTAGACCAAATGATTTACCATGCTGCCTCTGTGGTGCGGGGAGTAACACACTGTTTCGTGGTGGTAGATCTTCCCTTTGGTTCTTACCAGGGTAATTCAAAAGAAGCCCTTAACTCTGCCATAAGGATTATGAAAGAAACAGGTGGCCATTCCATCAAATTAGAAGGGGGCGAAGAAGTGGTAGAATCCATCAAACGAATAGTAGATACGGGCATACCCGTGATGGGCCATCTCGGCCTTACACCACAAAGCATTTATAAATTTGGCACCTATACGGTAAGAGCAAAAGAACAAGGCGAAGCAGAAAAATTAAAAAAAGATGCCTTGCTGTTGCAGGAGGCTGGTTGCTTTGGCATTGTGCTGGAAAAAATTCCTGCGCTGCTGGCAGAAGAAGTTTCCAAAAGCCTGCACATTCCCACCATTGGCATAGGTGCTGGCGGCGGCTGCGATGGACAGGTATTGGTAATGCACGATTTGCTGGGCATCAATACAGAATTTAAACCCCGCTTTTTAAGACAGTACCTCAACATGGCTAAGCAAGTTACCGGCGCTGTTCAATCCTACATTGCAGATATCAGGAGCGGCGATTTCCCCAACGAAAAAGAACAATACTAACCTTAAAAAGATCCTGTTGGTTTAATGCATCTCCGCTAATTTTGCGGCGAATCAAAAATTCAGGTATGAAATTTATTTTTACACTAGTCCTTAGTTTAATTGTTTTTACAGTGAGTGCACAGGATGTGTTGGAGCTTGACCCGTTGAGTATTACCGCTTCCCGTAGTCCTCAAAAAGTTTCAGAAACCGGGAGATCTATCACCGTTATTGAAGGCAAATTAATACAGCGTCTACCGGTTTATTCGCTCGATGATCTTTTAAAATATACCTCGTCTGTAGAAATTCAACAACGTGGCCCGGCGGGGGCACAGGCAGATATCATCATACGAGGGGGTACCTTTCAACAAGTGTTGGTTTTGCTAGATGGCATCAAGTTAAACGATGCCTTAACCGGGCACTTTTCTGCCTACATGCCTATTGCTTTGTCGCAGATAGAAAGAATAGAAATTCTAAAAGGCCCC
>JANPJW010000199.1:0-1632 GCA_031425715.1 Chitinophagaceae bacterium
TGCATGGGCTGAATATTTTCTTTCAGGCGCTCGTCGCTGCCGCTGTGATAGCTGCCATCAGATTTTATGAATGCCACCCCTGCATCGTTGTATAAAATATATAGATTATTGGTAGAACCAAACAGGTTGGTATTTAAACCAAAATAATTGTACGTATTGGGATCAATAATGGCGAGCCCCCTGCCGCCTGTCTGAACAACCTCCAGCGGATAAAAAGGGTTTACGCTGTTAATGCCAAGTTTACTTCCGCCATTTTGTGTACCGATAATCAGATTTTTATTTCCCCAAATGCTCATGAGTAACTGAGATGAACCCACAGAAGTGCCTGCATAAAAACGATGTACACTTCCGGTGCCGGCAACCGAATAACGCATGGTGCCCGGCTCAACACCTAAACCAAAATACTCGTGGTCGTTGTTGGCCGATTCCCATAAAACCAATTTGCGGTTGCTAATTGTGTTGGGTAATTGTAATTCGGCATTGGTACCAGCCCCCTTGATGCCCACATTGCCGGCAGGTGAAAGTGTAAGTGCCCGTGCCGTTGCGGGAGGAAGCCCGCCTGCGGCTCCGTTTGAAAACATATCTACATACATATTACCACTACTGGGATCAAGATATTGTTTGGCCGCAAAACCATTTATCAAATACCGGTTGCCATTGTTCCAATAGGTATTGAACCCGATGCCCGGCCAGTTGCGTTGTATAGATACACCACTGCTTTCGCCGCCAAATATGGCTGTAGTAGCATCAACAGCTCCCACTACTTCTAACTTGGCACGGGTGGGTGTTGTAGTGCCAATGCCTACATTACCCGTAGGTGTAGGTTGTGCTGCTACGGGTAAATAAAGGCAGCTGATGAATGGAAGAAGCAACAACTTTTTCATACAAGTATTTTTAGTGAGTTAATGATGAATCAGAATATGTACTTTATATTTCTGATTGGGCCAAAGCCTGGGGACTGTAGCGGTACCAATTCCTATGGTTTGAGTAAGGCGATATAATCTCTTTGATGCTGTTGGTTTTTTTGTTCTAAATAATTGTACTATTCTTTCATTCTCTTTTTTCGTCATGCTCAAAACCTTCCGGTATACATTTATCATACTCATTGCTCTACCCACCCGTTGCTGAAGCCAGGCAGTTCTTTTTTTATTGCCTGGCCTGCGAAACGATTTACCCGAAAAAAATCCTGCGAATTGATCGAAGTATCATCCCCTATTTCACCCAATTCATCGTAGGCAAACACTTAAAAGATTCCGTTACAATGCTGTAAAAATGGCTTGGCTAACATGCCAAAGGTTTGATTACACACTATTTATTAATCAGCAGCTTTTCAAGCTTTTCCAACCTTAATTTTAATTCATCAATTTGTTGTTGCTTTTCATCAATTTGTTGCTGTTGTTCCTGTATTGCTTTGATAGCTATTACACCGAAGCCTGCGTAACTGAGCGCATAGACATTTTCTATGCCTTTTTTATCCAGTCTTGAATTTTCAGTTAAAAAAACAAGTTCAGGAAAAACTGTTTTTACTTCCTGTGCAATAAACCCAATTGTCTTTTCATGATTGGGATTGTTCGCTTTTACCTCATATATTTTCGGCCGCAATTTCATTACCTTCTCAAGGGTTGGTTTAAT
>JANPJW010000200.1:0-13397 GCA_031425715.1 Chitinophagaceae bacterium
CCAATTAACACAGCTGCTTCTTCTATCTTTAAATCGGCCGGTTCTTTTTGAAAATAAGTGCGGCTTGCATTCCTAATGCCATACACATTTCCCCAGGGTGCCCGGTTTAGATACAACGTAATGATCTCTTCTTTGGTGAAGTTGCGTTCTAACTTTACAGCCACTATCCACTCCTTTAATTTTTGTATACTTCTAGTAAAAATATTTCCCCTACCCTGTCCCAACATCATTTTGGCCAGCTGCTGTGTAAGCGTACTTCCCCCACCCTGCGTACCAGCTGTAAAAACAACCCTTGCCAATGCCTGGGCATCTATGCCTGAGTGTTCGTAAAATCTTTCATCTTCCGTTGCTATCAGTGCGTTCAAAGCATTCGGAGAAATATCCTGGTACTTTACTTCGCTGCGGTTTTCGCTGTAGAATTTACCCATGAGCAGCCCGTCGGCACTAATGATCTCGCTGGCAAGATCTGCCTCAGGATTTTCCAGTTCCTGTACAGAAGGCATTTTGCCAAAGAGGCCAAAATTTGCGCACAGCATCATTAAAACAACTAGCGCAAACCCGCCAAAAAACAGGCGCCACAATATTTTTACAGAACGCTTCATGGAGTTATAATTATTTTAGAAAAATAGGACAAGGTGTACAAAGTTAGAACTTGTTTCCAAACGTGCTGTTTAACAATTGCCGATAACCTTCCAGGTCTTTATTTGTTTTCAGCAATTGCAAATTGTTTTCCGAAATGATGAAGAATGAATACTTATTGGCCTGCAACCAGGATACTTCCCGGGGCGCAGCTTTTTTTAGTTTGTCCAGATATTTCAAGGCAGCTTCTGCATCCTCAAAAGCCGAGAACAAGAGGAGCGCCCTCTGCGCATCTACTGTATCTTTCACTGCAACGATGTTCTGCGTAAGAGAGCTCTCTTTATTAAAACGGGTAAAGGCGTTCTTTGCTTCATTTACATACACAGCATCTACCTTATCTAAAAGCATGGCCACCAAATGCTTCAACTCCGGCTGAATACTAAACGACGCATTAGCTGCCAATGGCTTAATTGCAGTAGTATCCCTTATCGTAAGCTGCTTAATGGTAGGAGCCACTTTAACCGGCACCACGGCAGTGGGCACAGCAGTCACCGTTTTTTGTACGGGCGCATCATCGGCCACAATAATTTTTTCTTCTTCCGCCCTTGTTACTTCTAGCTTGGTTAGATACCCTTCAATTTCATTCCGCCTGCTTAGCACATCTACCAACGTTATAGCTTTACTGCTCAAGGCAGATTCAGGATAAAGCGATTGCAAGCTTTGCAGCACCGCAATAGCGGCACTATCCTGGCGCTCTTTAATAAAATACATGGCTTCTATGTAAAGCAGTTGTGGAGACCAGTAGTTACTACCATAAATACTGTCAGCTTTTTTCTTTACCTCTATAGCTTCTGCAAATTTCCCTTCAATAAACAGGTTGTAGATGCCTGCATAGCGGGCTGTAACTTCCTCGTTTTTTGCATTAGGTTGCAGCAATGAAGGATTCTGCACCATCATGGCTTGCATAGACCCGGCGTATTTGCTGGCCAGTAAATTTTTGTAAAAAGCAGCCCTACTGTTGTTGTTCAATTTTGAGTAAGAAAAATATAAGCCAAGGTAGGCTTCCGCTTCGGCAGCATGTGCCGGAAAGCGGCTGAGGAACTCTTCATATTTATTGATGGCGGTGCCATATTCCTGCAGCTCGTTCTGAAATATTTGCGCAAGTTGCAGCAGGTTGCGTGCAATAGTTGAATTGCTGCTATCTAATTTTTCGGGAGAGGTGGGCAAGTCTGCCATGAGGGCATCATAATTAAGTGCCCCGGCAGTTTTAGCGGAATCCTGTTCGGGAGACATCACATTTGGGTCAAGCCCAGGTCCGTTTCCGGCTAAAGAACCAGTAGCAGCCTGCCGCCGCCAATTATCTGTGTTCGGTCGTTTACCCCATTTGCGAATAAATTCCGTTTGCCCTTTGGAACGCAGGCTGTTGTTGTAGAAATACCATTCACCTTTTGTATTCAATTGAAAAAGGTCTGTTTCTTCCTGTTTGTTGTTGCCAAAGGTAATAGGGGTGCTTCCTTCTGTTCTGTCTTCTTCTTTTAAGCCTTGCTCTTTCCTTAATTTCCTAACCAATTTTTTGATAAAAGCGTCACGCTCTGCCGGAGATAATGCGGCGATACGCTGCAAGCTATCTTCCCTGGCGATGGCATCTATGCGTAGTACCAAATTATTAAGTGCCTCTTTGCGGCTGTTTAAATCAACCATGTCAATGTAATCATCCTCTTCACCCAGTTGCAGGCTATCATAATAGTCGTGCGCTTTCTTATAATCGCCTGTGCTGTAAGCCAGGTCCCCTAGCTGGTAAAAACTCTTGTTGCGAATACCGCTGTTGTTGCTGGTATACTTAACTGCATTGCCCAGGTACAACATACCGCCGGCAGTGTCGGGCCGCTGTAAAGACAGCTGCGCAGTAGAGTAATAAATAAAATCCCGGTAGCTCTCAAAGCGATCTTTTTTAGCCATCTTAAGCAAGTTGCTGATGCTGTTTTCCAACTGCTTCGGATCCCTGTCGTCCCGCATCATTTTAGCGTTGTTCAACCTCGCATAAATATCCATTACAAGATCTGTAGTATGTGCAGAGGCTTTTTGATAGTAGGTAGAAGCCTTATCAAATTGCTTGTTTCTTTCAAACAGTTGCGCAAGCAAAAATTCCCAACGGCTTTTGTCTTGTATGTTTTCTGCATTGTCTAAAGCCAGTTCCAGGTGGCTAGCGGCGCTGTCGTAATTGTTTTGTACAAAAAACCAATAAGCCATTACTTCTTCCAGGTCGCTTTGCAACCGCTTGGGTAAGTTTTGATCGTTTTTTAAAATATTCAGGAGGCCGGCGGCATCCCCAAATTCATTTTGGGAAGTAAATGTACGTGCGAGCCAAATTAAAGCGTCATTGCGACTCGGCGGGAGAGAAAATGTTTTTTGAAGAATGTTACGGTTCTCTTTGTTGGCAATAGAAAGATTTCCGGTACCTGGTGCATCATTAGTACCCACTATCCTGCTATCGTCTTCCTGCTTTTTGCGGGGAAATAAATTGTAATTAATAAATTGAAATGTGAGTGCGGCAGAGTCTAATTCGTTTCGGTAATAGTAAGCTTTTCCTATAAGCAGGTACATGTTATCTACCCAGTCGCTTCTTAAATCGTGTAGCAACAGGCCGGCGGTAGCTTTGTAAATTACAGAATCGAGTTCCGTTTTTTGGGAAGCTGTGTTATCAATAGAATAAGGGTAAAAGGAAAGCAACTTGCCATAATCGTCTTTCTGGGCGATGGTAGCCCGTTCAATAACGGCATTTAATTTATTGTTGGCGTTGTAATAAAAATTGTAGTGGGTGGTGGTGTTTTGAAGTACCCGCCTGAACTTTGTAAACTTTTTCTGGCCTGTTTTTTCGGAAGCTAAAATTTTTTCTTCGTGCTCCACTGGCTTTTTCTCTTTCCCCAAGGGGTCTAACGTCCAGGTGGGTTGCGCAGCAGCCGGCACTGAGAGAAAGCATAGGACTAAGAACAGGCAGGGTACAACAAAAAAGGACGCTTTAAACATGTAAAATAGATGTGATTTGTTTCAGCTAAATATCGGCTTTTTTTACAAATAGAAGTTCAAATATAACTGGCTTAAAGGTATTGTTGGCCTGCTTTGCTGGTTTGAGAATGTTAAATTATTAAACTATGAGTACAAATATTTAAGATGACAATATTCTTTAGATTGAGGCGGGTTCACTACTTTTAAGTTTCACAACAATGCAGGCATGGCCAAAATAGAACCTACGAACACTTTACAGAGACTAAGAAGTCATTACAGGTTGGTAATAATGAATGAGGACACCTATGAGGAAGTTGTAAAATTCAGGCTTAACCGTATGAGTGTTTACATTGCTTTTAGCACCCTGTTCGTTTTGCTGGTAGGGCTAACAGTTTCTCTGATTATTTTTACCCCACTTAAATATTATTTGCCTGGCGTAGGTTATGGCAGCGTTAAACAAGTAAAAGAATACCGGGACCTTAAGATTCGCACAGACTCTATGGATCAGGCACTTAAATATCATCAACAATACTTCACTAACCTGCAAAAGGTTTTGCAGGGCAAGGTTCCCGTATTGGATACCACCGCCCTTGCCCTGCCAAAAATAGAAACGAGTGATGATTGAGAAATAATTTACTTTTTAGAGCGTTATAGAAACAGAAACGTTTTACAAACCAAAACCTCTATCATCATGTTTACAAAAAAATCCAAATCTAACGATGAAGAAACCCTGTCTGCCTCAGCGAGCATCATCGGGGCAGGAAATGTTATTACCGGCGATTTTGCAAGCAATGCTGACATAAGAGTGGACGGTACGATCAAGGGCAATGTTTATGGAAAAGCCAAAGTGCTTATCGGACCCTCCGGAAATGTAGAAGGAAATATCTTCTGCAAAGAAGCTGATGTTTCCGGAACGATCTCAGGCAATATTTTTAGCGAAGGCCTGCTGGTATTAAAGGGCAATGCGTCGGTAGAAGGCGACATTCATACCACCAAACTTTTTATAGAACCTACTGTAAGTTTTAATGGCCAATGCCGTATGGGTGCCAATGTAGTAGAGCTCAAGCACGAACTACCAATGGCGGTAAATGAGTAACCCAAGGTTTAAAAATATTTAAATGGCCACGAATCCGTGGTCATTTTTTTTTGCCCTTTGTAAATAAAAAGGCTGATGGTTCACATTTTACCATGAGCTGTTATCTTTGCTGCTGGCAGGCGGAAATTAAATGCCTGCAGCCTCAACGCAGCAAAAAAATACACATGAGCCCAACAGCCCGATTTCTACTTCCGTTACTAAGTTTGTTTTCGATTATTACCGTCATAATATTTTCTTTAAAAAATATACTAGTTGCCCAAGGCATAGACACTAATGTTCTCCTTGGTGCGAATGGAATTTTCCTACTCATCAATATCCTCGTTTTTCTTTACCAGAAACAAGCGTTGACAAACCCCAACCCAAATGTGTTTATCAGGAGTGTGTTGGGAGGTATGATGCTTAAAATGTTTGTTTGTGCAGTTGCAGTGTTGGGTTACGTTGTGCTTGTAGGTAAAGATTATAACAAGAAGGCGGTATTCATCTCTATGTTTTTATACCTCATTTACCTTGCAGTAGAGGTGGGCACCCTGATGCGACTTAACAACAGAAAAAATGCCTAAACAGCCGGTTCCGTTTATAGAGTTAAAACAATATTTACCCGAAGGTAGCTTCGAGGATGTATTATATTATTTGCAACATTACAAAGTTCAACTAACGGTTACCCGGCAACGCCATTCTATACTCGGGGATTACCGGCATGCACACGGCGGCGTCAACCACCGCATCAGTGTAAACGGAAACCTTAATAAATACTCCTTTCTCATCACCTTGCTTCACGAACTGGCACACCTGTTCACCTACGAAAGGTTTGGGCACCGGGTGCAGTCGCATGGCAAGGAGTGGAAAAATGAATTTGGCAAAATATTGGTGCAGTTTCTTTCTAAGGATTTGTTTCCGGAAGATATTGCGCTAACGCTCTCAAGCTCCTTGCATAACCCGGCCGCAAGCAGTTGCTCGGATGAAAACCTGCTGCGGGTTTTAAAAAAATATGATCCGCCCAAAGCCGGGCATTTTATGGTGGAAGAACTTGCAGCCGATGCGATCTTTAAAATAAAAGACAATCGCATTTTTAAGAAGGGCCCAAAAATTCGAAAACGTTTCAAATGCCAGGAAGTGGCTACCGGAAAATGGTATCTTTTTAGTGCGGTGTACGAGGTGGAGTTGAGTGATGAATCTCAGTAGTTGGCAGATGACAGTTGGCAGATGACCGTTGACAGTTGGCAGAATTCTTAATGACCGTTCACAACTAACCATCGACTATTGACTATCGACTTATTGACCATTGACCACTAACCATTGACCATTAACCATTGACCATTAACTAACCCTCAGTCCCCTTCAACTCCTTTCCCATCCAGATGTCGCAGCCACCATGGCCGCTGTTGCCAAGTGGACCCTTCAAATACTGGTAACCCATTTTCTCATACATAGGCACTGCAATTTTAAGTTCAGGCATCGTTTCCAGGTACATATAGGTATAGCCTTCGGCATGAGCGGCTGCTTCGCATTTTTCAAGCAGCATTTTACCCAGGCCACGTCCCCTACCCGGCGGCGAGATGTATAGTTTTACAAGTTCACAAGTATTTTCAGGCAGATTTGCTGTAGGATAATACCCAGCCCCACCTAGTATTTCATCTTCCTCAAGAAGGACAAAATAAGCACTCCTGTTTTCCTTAAACACATCAAACAAACGATCGGTAGTTTCATCAAAATAAACAGTACCAGCTTTGGCTGCATTAAACTCCTCTAAAGAATTTCGGATGATGATGGCGAGCCTGCTATTGTCTTCGGGTTTTATTTCCCTAATCCTTAAAGATGTTGTCATATAAATTTTTTTCTACATAGCGCAGCCGGATACCATTGTTATCGATTATTTCGAATTCCATACTTCCCCACTGATTATTTTTCAGTGATCCTTGAGGCAGGATAATATCCTGCGCAGATAACTGTGCAAATAAATCCTGGATGTTGTTTACAAAAATAAAAAATGAGGTCTGCTCACACAGGTCTCTATCAGATGTTTCATAAAAATGAATTTCGATGTCGCTATTAAAAACAACGAGCCCTTCTGCTTGTCTAAGCGTTTTAAAATTTAGTTTGCTTTTGTAAAACATTTCCGTTGCATCTATGTTTAGGGCTGGTAATATGGGAGAAATTTTTTGCAACATTTATTCAAAGTAAGGGATCATTTGACTTATTAGAGATAAAAATGCCCTATTTTCGGCTCACAATTTTTAATACTATATTTTTTTGCCTGAATTACAGACATATACTGAAGAAGAACTGGTGTTGAGATTGAAAAACCAGGATCAAGCAGCATTTTCGTATTTATATGATAACTATGCCGCTGCCCTCAATGGAGTAATTCATAGAATGATTGAGGATACTCAGCTTGCTGAAGATGTTTTGCAGGAAGCGTTTTTAAAAATCTGGAATAATTTTAAGCAGTACGACGAAACCAAGGGGAGATTATTTACCTGGATGGTGAATATTACCCGGAATCTTACCATTGACACTCTCAGGAGCAAAGGTTATAAAAAACAACAGAAAATCTTTAAAGATGAAAACTCCGTAAGTGGATTGAAGGATTTAACTGTAGGAGTTGACAGATTTGACACGATGGGTTTGCGCAAGCAGGTTGCGGCTCTCAAGCCAGAACAGAAACTCATTATTGACCTTGCCTATTTTGGCGGCTATACACAGGAAGAAATCTCAAAAGAAATGGGCATACCACTCGGAACTGTAAAAACCCGCATGCGTGCCGCTATCATTGAATTAAGAAAAATGCTACGATAATCAATTGGAAATAAAAGACATCATATCATCTGGTTTACTCGAATTGCACGTCACGGGTGTTGCATCGGAGGCAGAATCTGCCCAGGTGCTCGTGTGGGCTGCGCAATACCCCGAAGTAAAAGAAGAGTTAGATGCCATTGAACAAACAATGGAGATGTACCTTATGTCTCATGCCATTGAGCCTTCGCAGGATTTAAAACAAATTGTGCTGAAAAGCTTAGATGGTTCCAGCAAACCGGTTGTAAGTGTTGCAACTGCACCGGTTGTGAAAATGAGTTCCCGCTGGAAATACATGGCAGCCGCCTCCTTACTTCTTTTATTGGGCAGTGCCGCATTAAACCTTGTGTACTATGGCAAGTGGCAAAAAGCAGACCTGGCTGTGGAGCAAGTGCAACAACAACTTCTTGCATCTAATGAGAAGTTAGATGCTATGAACCAGGATATGGGCGTTGTGCAGAATAAATATAGTCAACCGGTTTCTTTGGATGGCTTGCCTGCTGCGCCAGATGCCGCTGCCAAAATATTCTGGATGAAAAACACCGGTGAAGTTTACATAGATCCAAGTAACCTTCCGGAAGCACCAACTGGAATGCAATACCAGCTATGGGGTATTGTAGATGGTAAGCCTGTAGATGCGGGCTTGATCATTACTACTAAAAACGAGAACAAATTCCGCATACAAAAAATGAAAGGTTTTGGCAAAGTAAAAGTTCAGGCTTTTGCAGTAACGCTTGAAACCGCCGGGGGCAATCCAACGCCGGAAGGACAGATGTATGTGATGGGGAAAATGTAAACTTTAAACTCTTTACAAGAAAACTTTATAAGCTACCAAAATATTTGGTAGCATTTTTTTGTGCCTGCTTCAGCAAACTAACATACAATCGAGGCGAAACATATGGTTTCCGAAAAAAAAACGGCCCGGAGCCGCTTGAATTTTTGTACCCGGGATTTGGCGTTCCCTCAACTAATCCTTATTGTTATAAGGAGTGTAAAGTGTCCATTGAGAATCATTTGCAAAGAAGAGGCCTTAAAATATTCTGATACTTATTGAGGAATACCATTAGTTGATCGTTGTTCGGCTTACGCCATACTTGGCTGCCAATTGCCGGTAACCCGTGCGTTGCGTTAAATACTCGGTAATGGCTTGTGGTTTAAAATATCCATTTTGGGTCGATTTGTAGTCAACCTATTTCAGGACAAGTCACAATTGGCTGATGTTTGTTTGTCAAGCCCAACTTGCATAAACCCCCATGTTAGCGGCAGCCAAGTCCAAACATTCTAAGGACCTTCGCCAATATTTAAATCGTCAATAATTTTTTCTTTGTCTGTCTTAAGAGTGAATTGTCTGAAAGGATAGAAAACGTGATTAGTCACTACAAAAAATGGGCTTTCCTTCTTGCTATTTATTATGTCCTGAAATTCTTTTGTGTCGCTATTTTCTGGCAGAACTATTTTTGTAGGGTCAATAATAATTAAAACATAATCTCGCTTCGCAGCTTTGATTATGTCATCGTCGCCCAGAATTGTCCACCCTAATCTTTGACTGTTTTCAATATCCTTAGAAACTAGTGCAAACAATAAAGATTTATATTCCTTTGTCTCTGCGCAATACTTAAGTGCAGAGTCAATATTAGTAAATGTCTTCGTATTCCGACTCGTGTCAGAATTTGTCGAGCTATTGCAACTTGTCAATGCAATGAATAATACAGACCAGTAAATTGAAAACATTTTTATCACCGTGAAGTCGTTTTGGTTGCTGCTAACGTTTTAGGGCTTTGTGTTGTGGTGGGAATCAGGGAACGTCAGCCCAGCCCATAACCAAAAGCTAAATTGAAATAAAATACACAGCCTTTGTTCGTCAGCCCACCATAACACAAAACCCATGTAAGCGGTAGTGCCTTGTCTCGCTTGGTCATGGATTTTCAAAATGTAAGTCCTTAACTTCTTTGAAAACCTTCTCTGTCACTTTACCGTCACTCTAAATTATAAAGTAGGTAAAAGTCGTGTCACCTTTAGTTTTCTCCATCTTCTTTTGTTTGTCAAACTCCAACCACTGTGTAATAGCTCCGATGTTTAATAAAGTGTCGTTACTTAAAAATTTGCTTCGTGTTTCAAACCAATAACCACCTTCACTGCCTTTACCACCAATTTGTTTCCATGAGAGCAAGCTGTCATTTTTAGAAAGGATAAAGTAAAATATTTTCAAACCTAATTCTCCGTCGTCATGGATAATTGTAAACGCATTTTTTATTGAGTCTCTGTCTTGCCAGGAGTATAGGTAGCCTGGGGCACCAATAATACTGTCAAACATTGGGTGTTTAAGCTTTTTGAATGAGTTTGATTCAAAGTCTGCCCGCAAAATACTGTCACTTGCAAACTCTTTCTTGTCTTGATATTTAAAATTGGTTTTCTGCGTCACCCAGAATGAATAAGTTTTTTTTGTCTGACTATTGCAGCTAATAAAACAAAGTAAAATAAACGAAGTTAGAAGTCGCATGATGTGTCAGATGGCATTACCGCTTACATGTGTATTTACGTTATAAGATGCAACATACAAAAAAATGGAGTATTGACATTCAAGGGGTTGATGATATACATTTCCGATTGTTTATAGCGCAAATGCCCGTTTCGTCTTTTTATATTATGTAGCTGATCGGAAGAGTGTAAAATACTACTTGGAGAGATAGATAAAGAGCAGAGGTATACTAAAGCGTCCCCTCCACCATCCCCTAAAAAACAAAAAACCCTTGAAAGCCAATACTGTCAAGGGTTGTAAAGTTGAATTTTGTACCCGGGAACGGAATTGAACCGTCACTCGCATTACTGCGAACAGGATTTTAAGTCCTGCGTGTCTACCAGTTCCACCACCCGGGTGACACAATCTTTATTTTTTTAAGAGCTATTGTACTTCAGCATTACGGCTAACCCCGATCTAATCGGGGTGTGTCTACCAGTTCCTCCACCCGGGTGACACAATCTTAAAGAAAAAAAATCCCGACTAGGTCGGGATCTTTCTTTGAGCGGAAGACCGGGCTCGAACCGGCCACCCCGACCTTGGCAAGGTCGTGCTCTACCAAATGAGCTACTTCCGCAATTATGATAAGAACTTAAAAAACTCCCCCTTTTTTTTCAGGACTGCAAAAATAAGGGTTGTGTGCTAACTACAAAATTTTATTTGCTATACAGGGAAAATTTATTTGTACTTGGGGTTGTATAAGGTATTTTCCGGCACGTTCACTTCTGGCTTACCCTTGTAGCGATGCGTGTACAATCCATAACAACCTCCCAACACAAGTGCAAGCACTAAAAATATCTGGCAATACCAGATGAAACGTGATGAAGAAACCCAATTGTGAGCAAAGTCCTTCCCTGAATTATCAATTATTTCCTGATGCATTGCGATCTGATTTTCGATTGCAAAAATAAGGGCTTCCCCTTAAAAAAAATTATTTGTTTAGAAGAATTTCTGAAAACCGATTTTTCTTTCGGATAAAATATTGCCATATAATTGAACCAGCATATGTGCCTTTCATTGTACCCTCTCTACTGCCCGGAAACAAAGATTTTTTTTGGTGAAATAAAACCCATTCGAAAAAATGAAGGTGTGCCTTTGCTATGGCAACAAAACTTCTTACATCTCCGGTAAACAAGGCTTTATAGGCCGCCACCACATCTAACAGCATCCTAAAAATTATAATAAAGAAAACAAGAGGACGTGGAAGATTTTTGTAGAGCATAACGAGGTTATTCCGAAAATTTAAAAATGTTTTCCGGCTATTGCCCTTTGGTAATGTTCCCCCACCCACATGAAAAACTACAGATGCGGGCTGCACATAAATGCTATAGCCTGCCAATTGCAGGCGCCAGCAAAGATCTATTTCTTCCTGGTGCGCAAAGAAAAATTCATCCAACCCGCCCTGCTGCTGGTATAAGTGTGCTCTTACAAACATAGCCGCACCACTTGCCCAAAAGCAGGGCTGCACTGTATCATATTGTCCTTCGTCTGTTTCGCAAATTTCAAAGATGCGGCCACGGCAAAATGGATAACCATATTTATCTATCCAGCCGCCACTTGCCCCAGCATATTCAAATTGATTTCTATTTGCATAAGACAAAACCTTAGGCTGGCAAGCAGCTATTTTCTTATCCGCCTCCATGAGTGAAACGATAGGCTCTATCCACGAAGGCGTAACCTCTACATCACTGTTTAATAACACATAATAATCTGCTGTCACCTGTTGCAAAGCCAGATTGTACCCTTTAGCAAATCCCTCGTTTCCTGGATTTAAAATAATGGAAACCTCCGGGTAATTATTTTTAAGAAAAGAGATCGAATCATCTGTAGAAGCATTGTCTGCAACGATGATCTTTTTATGAGAATAGGTACTTGCTACAACAGATGGCAAAAACTGCTCAAGGAATTTGCTGCCATTCCAATTGAGAATTACGATGGCTACTAGTGGCTGCCCAAGGCCTTCTACTTCGGGTTGCTTTTGGGAAGTAGAAGTGTGGGTAGTAATGCTAGCGCTATTTTCTATCATCATAAGTCTGAGAATATTCGTTTTAGCAAACATACTTTATTAAAACAGTATTCGTTTCGCAGGCCGGGTTGTTTTATATTCCCTATTTTTAAGTATGTTTCTTCAACTATTTAATTGGCGTACGGTGCTGGCATTGGCTGCCATCGCAATTGTTTCCGCCACTATCTTCTTCTCCGATTTTCTATCTAAAAAAATTGCCCGGGAAGAAAAGCAGAAAATTGAGCAATGGGTAGAAGCTGTGAAGGAAGTAAGTAATCCGGGCAGCCTTCAAACAACACTTTCGGGAAAAATATTGACAGAGAATAGCAAGGACATTCCCATGCTGACAGTGAATGAAAAAGACAGCATTCTTGATCATTACAACCTCGATACTTTTGAAATTGCACATAACAAAAACTTTCTGCAGAATAAATTAGCAGAGTTTAAAAAATTGAATGCACCCATCGTGTGGAAGAACCCTTTTGATAGTTCTCAAAATAACAAAGTATATTATGGGGAGTCGTCCCTACTGAAACAAACAAGGTATTTCCCTCTCATACAATTGATGGTTGCGGCACTTTTTATCATTGTAATACTGGTAGCTGTGAGTACCCGTAACAAAAGTACACAGAACCAGGTATGGGCTGGGATGGCAAAGGAGACTGCACACCAACTTGGCACGCCACTCTCTTCACTGCAGGGATGGGTGGAAATGCTCAAAGACCAGGACGGAAACGAAAACATTGCTTTTGAAATGAGCAAGGACGTAGACAGGCTAAAACTGGTAAGCGATCGTTTTGGGAAAATAGGCAGCACACCGCAACTGGAAGAAACCAACATCGTACGACAAGTGAACGAAATGGTTTCTTACATTAAAAGAAGAGCGCCTGAGAAAGTAATTTTTTCTGTTAACAGTGGGAATGAAACCGACATCGCTGTAATGATCAATGCGCCGTTGTTTGACTGGGTTATAGAAAACCTTTTAAAGAACGCCTTAGATGCAATGGATGGTTCGGGAAGTATTGCCGTAACAATCAAAAATGAAACTGCACAGGTAGTGGTAGATATCAAAGATTCAGGGAAGGGAATTGCCAGTAAAAATTTATCCCAGGTTTTTAAACCAGGGTTTACAACCAAAAAAAGAGGCTGGGGCCTTGGGCTCTCCTTGAGCAAAAGAATTATACAGCAATATCACAAGGGTGAGCTCTATGTAAAAAGTAGTGAACCCGGCCAGGGCACCACTTTTAGAATTGTCTTAAAAAAATAAATAATACTTGTTTGTTCGAAGGGTTGCTGAAACCTATATTTTATTCTTTTTTTTATAAGACTGTAATCTTATAGATTTGCACTTCCTCAAAAATGCGGCGATGGCGAAATTGGTAGACGCACTACCTTGAGGT
>JANPJW010000201.1:0-14955 GCA_031425715.1 Chitinophagaceae bacterium
CAAAGTCACCGTTTTTCACGCCTTTTAAGCTAACGGGTAAAAAATGCTTTGGTTTAAGCGGAATATTTTCTTTGCTGTAGTCCGCAGGTTTGCCATCTTTGGTAGCATACACCCTAAACACGGAAAAATCTCCGGTGTGGCGTGGCCACTCCCAGTTATCCGTATCACCACCAAATTTTCCAATACTCTCTGGCGGTGCGCCTACGAGGCGGATGTCCCTGTAGGTTTGGTATACGTACATGATGTACTGGTTGTCTTTAAACATGCTGTAAATTCTACCGGCCTTGCCGTTGTCTTTATCAGCAACTTTATCGGTAATGCTTTTATAAACGTCTGGTAATTTTTTTACACGGTCGCTCCAGGCCAGGCCTTTTAATCCTTCTTCTACTTCTTTGGTAACATCTACAATTTTGTCTAAAAACTGCACGGTAAGTTTAGATTGAATTTCCTGGTCTTTGTTAAAGGCATAAAAGCCATCTCTTAAGTAATTGTTTTGAACACTGCTTGCAGTGGCAATAGCGTCGTAACCGCAATGATGATTGGTAAAGATGAGTCCCTGGTTGCTCACAATTTCACCGGTACAACCTCCACCAAAAATGAGGATCGCATCTTTTATAGATGATTTGTTAATAGAGTACAACTGCTCTTTGGTAAGTTTCAATCCTTTTTTTACCATATCGTTGTACACCTGTTGGCCCAGCAACATGGGTAACCACATGCCTTCGTCGGCACGGGCATTAAAAAGGCTTGCAGCAAGTACAAGCGTCACAAATAGTTTCTTCATAATGATCATTTTTTTGAGAAGACAAACCTACCCTTTTTTTAGCTATGGCAGGAAAAACGATCGCTCGATCAAAAAGAAAATATATATCGGGTTTTTCTTTTCTAAAAGAAATATTTTTGCTGCATTCAACAACAGACACACTATTTTGACACAAACATATATTATTGCAGGAAGCTGTTTTGCCGCAGGATTTATAATAGCATACATCATTCACCTTGTTGTAAAAACCAAACTTAGTAAGGCATTGAAAAGTGCACAGGGTTTTTTGGAAAGCGAAAAGTTGATGAAGGAAACATTGAAAAAGGAAAACAATACACTTTTTCAGCTTAGGCAAGCCAACGAAATGGAACTGATTAAGAAATTACAGGAAGCGCAGGTATTGAATAAGCGCCTGGATGAGGACATCCTTCTTCTTCAAAGAAGCAACGAAGAAACGGAAGAACAACTTCGCATTACCCAGCCTGAGTTGCATTCCATCAAAATAAAATTATTAGAAGCACAAAATAGTCTTGCAAGGTACAAAGGACAGCAAACTAAAGAAAAATGATGCACCGCATTAATCCCGATATTGACATCATTGCCGATCTGTTGAAAGCCGTTATACAAGCCCGGCCAACAGATGGTTTTTGCATCAGCCTGCTGCAGCAATACCAGGAGCGTGGTGGGCTTAGCAAGAAGCAACTGGAAGGACTACTTGGCAAGGCAAGTAAATTTACCAACGCTGCGCCTGGTAAACTTGCAACCCTGGAAGCAATCATTTTAAAGAAGCACAGCAACCACCGCTCCGTGGTTCATATACAGCCAGAACAGCCGGAACCGGCAGATGATAGCGCTGTAATAATCAATGCCATTTTAGATAAGTTCCCAGGTCATAAGAGAGTTCTTTTCTTTAAAATGAAAGTGGATAATGCGGAGAAATTAACAGCTTTGGAAAGAGGAGAGCTCGACAAATTCTCTAAATTTTTACTATCCAGGTAGCCTTTGGTTAAAACATAGCCAATATGAAGTTATTGCAGGTCCTTTAAGATTTTCTTACAAATTTTCTGAAGCGGTGGCATGATTATGCCATATAGTGTTGCAACTAAACTTCAACATCATGAAAAAATTATTCTTACTCTCCATTGCAGCAGCAATCAGCTTTGGTGCGCTGGCACAGAACAAAAATTCTAATAAACATTACGGGAAAGATCATAAACACAAAACGGAAAAAAATAAGGACAAAGACGATGACGACCACCGTGACGGAGACTATCGAAATGATCGTAGGGATGACAGAAACGACAACGATCGGAACGATGACAGGTACGACAATCGAAGAGACGACCGCAGGGACGATAGGTACGACAACGACCGATCCTCAGACAACAATGTGCCTCGTAAAGTGGGTGATGCCTTTCAGCGTGACTATCCTAATGCAACCAATGTAAACTGGACCAAGGGTCGTGGAGTGTGGACCGCCAGCTTTAGACGCAGTGGTATATTTGGTGGTAACAACACTGTAAGTTACAGAGCCAATGGGCAAAGATTAAATAACAATAACAATAACAGGAACAATCCTGTGTTAGGTAGAAATGATCGTCGCCCACAAGGCAGTTCAAATAACCCGGTGTATGATAAAGTGTTTGGTAGGAACCAATAAAATCTAATAGAATCGATAAGAGAGAGGCCTGTACGGTCTCTCTTTTTTTGCTAAAAAGTTGGGCTCGGCATTAAATATCGCAAACCGACAGCCCTGACTTCGCCTTCTATTAAACCTGCATATATTTCATGGAGCATAAATAAAGCTTTAATACTTGTTCATAGTCCGAACAAAAAAAGTAAGAATAGCACCGCTATTCTTACTTTTTATTATGTTGTATGTAATATTAACTCTTTACACGGAGACCTTTTGAAGACTATGAATTTTCCAACTAGAATGAATTATCTACGCTAGTCTTAAAATCGTCTTTTATTCCACTCATTTTCGCTTTCGTTTTATGCTCCAGATCTTCCATATGTCCCTCTGCTTTGGAGTAAGAATGTTTAACCTGGTCAATAAATTCGCCAAACGAGTTTTTTACATTGTCTGCTAAATCTCCGGTCTTACTGGATAATTTTTTCCTGGTTTCGGAACCTTTATCGGGAGCAAGTAAAATACCTGCCACGGCTCCTATTGCTGCGCCGGCTAAAATGCCTAGCAAAGTTTTAGAACTACTCATTGTTTTCTGTTTTTAAGATTTTAAAATTTTAAGGCATTGTATTTTTAAGAATCTAAGCGGATAAATCTAACTAGAATATATAAAGTGGACTTACCCGCCATTGATTCTTAAAAACATTTTCATAAAGAGGTAAAAACGGGCGGTGATTTACTTGTGGCAATGATTTTATTATCGGTTGAATGATTTACCGAATATCAAAGACAACACGAAAAGAATGATAAATATGATGAAAAGTATTTTTGCAATTCCAGCTGCGCCAGCTGCAATGCCACCAAATCCGAAAATTGCTGCAATGATTGCAATTACTAAAAAAGTGACGGTCCAACGTAACATAGTTAAAAGTTTTAAGTGATTAAAATAATTGGTCGTTGTTGGTGTTAATGAAAATAATGTGCCGTAAAATAAATATGCTAAGGTTTGAGCCAGTATAACAATATGTGTGGAACTAATTCAGCAGGTAGGGGATCAAAATTTTATTTTGGACGTTCCTTATCACTTAACTTTCTTCTCATCAACTGTATCAACTACTTTAGTTAAGATGTTAAAATTTTCACAGCATTGACATAACGGTCAACAAATGCTTAGACTTTTCTACATACTCTATGGCAGAGGAACGAAGTTCCCTTATAAACCTTTCATTTTAAGGCTTGGCTTTTGCAGGATTTTCTAATACGGTTTATGTGAGGCATCAAATGGTACAGGCGAGCAGCTCCACATAATAAAATAACAACGTTGGCGCACGGCTTCTTTTATCCAAATACTTTTATTATTTGCAGAAACAAATAACACAAATCTTACCTACTTATGGACACAATTGAAGCATCGGAGACGGAACTTGGAAAGTTGAGAGAAAGAATAGCAGAACTGGAGAAAGCAAACACATTTTTAGAGGAGTCCTTTAGCGAGAAAAAGTTTGCTTCAAGTGGCCGGATGGCGAGAAATTTTGCCCATGAAATTCGGAATCCCCTTACCAACATAAACCTTGCTGTAGAACAACTGGTTGCTGAGCTTCCCCCTGAAGAAAATACCCGCTTTTTATTAGATATGATAAACCGCAACAGCAAAAGAATCAATCAGATTATTTCGGAGTTGCTTACTTCAACAAGGTTTGCAGATATGAGCCTTTCTGCTGTTTGGGTAAATGATATGCTAAGGGAGGTTGCAGCTGCATTGAGCGATAAAATAAGCATGCAGAAAATAGAGCTCCAAACGAGCCTTGATCCCGCTGTTAAAGACATAAGGGCAGATAAGGGCCAACTAATACAAGCTTTTGAGTTCTTGCTTACCAACTCTATTGAAGCTTTGGAAAATAAGGACAACGCTCTGCTACAACTAACAACGGCATTAAAAGATGATGATGTGATAGTAACTATTACAGACAATGGCAAGGGGCTGAGTGAAGAAGATGCAAAAAAACTATTTGAGCCATATTTCAGTAAAAAGCAATTGGGGCTGGGGTTAAGCCTTACAACTGTACAGAATATTGTCCTCAATCATAAAGGCAGCATAAATTTCAATACCCGGCTGGGGGAAGGTACCAGTTTTGTGATTCGCCTAAACAGCTTTCTTTAGTTTTTGCAGTGGTTAAACTTAGTGTTACAAAACCCCTAAAGATTGTCTTTAAGCAGTTTTAATTACTGTGTCAATAGCCTGGTAAACTTCTGTCATCATAAAAGGCTTAGAAACAAAATAATCTACGCCAATTTTACGGGCACTGAAACGATCCACTGGGGTATCATGGGCCGTAATCATCACTATTTTAATGGCGGGATGATTTATTTTTACCTGTTCGGCAAAGTCCAGTCCAAGCCCATCAGGCAAATGATTATCCAGTAGTACCACATTTGGGCGATCTGTATTGATAAGCTTTGAAGCTTCTTTGAGCGTATTTACGAAAGTAGTTATATACTCTTTCCGGTCGAGGTTTCTTTTGAGAAAGTAACATATATCCACCTCATCGTCTACAATTAAGATATTTTCCATTTCCATAACAATTAATTATTAATCTACAAAAGTCCTTTGCTCCCTTACGTCAAATTTATAGCCAACCACCATTTTTCTTAATAAAAGTTAGCTTCCCTGAGGGAAAGGAATGGGATTTGCTTATACTCGGTGAACTTTTTACCTTAATATTGGGATGCGTTACCTATTCTGTAGAATTAATTGCAACTTTGAAAAATAAACCCTTTTAAAAACGATCACAAAAAAACAAAGCGACTTGTCATGAAGCAGATACTTATTATTGACGACGATATGGATATGTGTAACCTGTTAAGTCGTTTCCTGAACCGTAAAGGTTTTGAAACAGACACTGCATTTACAGGTAACAAGGGCCTGGCAAAATGCCGGGAAAAGAAATACGATGTAGTATTGAGCGATTTCCGACTGGGAGATATGGACGGAAGGGAGGTTTTAACTGAACTTAAAAAGATAAACCAGGAGGTCGTAGTCATTATTATTACCGGCTATTCTGACATTAAAATGGCGGTAGATGTAATGCGGCAGGGAGCATTTGACTACATAACCAAACCTTTGATACCAGAGGAAGTGGTGAACGTAATTAACAGAGGCCTTACCGAACAACAAAGTACGCCTGTGAGAACGGGCGTTGCTGGCACCGGCCAAACATCCTCAAGTGCAGCTAACAAATCTGCCCAGAGCCAAACCGGGGAGTTTATGACAGGGGTTTCGCCAAGAACGGTAGCACTGAACCAACAGATAGATCTGGTGGCCCCAACAAACTACAGTGTAATATTGTATGGGGAAAGTGGTACGGGCAAAGAAGTGATGGCCAGAACCATTCATGAAAAAAGCAACAGGCACGATAAGCCGTTTATAGCTGTGGATTGCGGAACTCTATCACGGGAGCTTGCAGGCAGCGAGTTGTTTGGCCATGTAAAAGGCTCATTCACGGGGGCCCTCACTGATAAAGAAGGAATTTTTGAAGTAGCCAACGGCGGAACGCTGTTTTTAGATGAAGTGGCTAACTTACCATTGGATGTGCAGGCAACTTTGCTGAGGGTGATCCAGGAAAGAAAGTACAAAAAAGTAGGAGGGAACAAAGACCTCAGTACAGACGTACGGGTTTTAGTGGCCTCCAACGAAAACCTGCAGGAAGCCTACAGGGACGGAAAATTCAGGGAAGATCTTTATCACCGCTTCAATGAATTCTCTATTTCTATCCCGGCATTGCGGGAGCGCAAAGAAGACATTGTTCTGTTTGCTAATTTCTTTTTGGGTAAAGTAACCGCGGAACTTAATAAAAACCTGGATGGTTTTGATGATGAGGTAATCCAGTTATTTTTAAACTATAGTTGGCCGGGCAACCTGAGAGAATTTAGAAATGTAATACGTAGGGCAGGCTTGCTTACTACGGCCGGGAAAATCAACAGCAACGTTTTACCCTGGGAAATTATTGGTATGCAACAGCACACACCGGCTGCACCGGTTGAAGCAGCTCAGCCCATTAGCATTTCCGCTGTACTCACAGAGATGGGCGGCTTAAAAGGTGCATCGCTGCAAGCCGAATACGAAACCATCATGAATGTGCTCAAAGAAGTAAAATACAACAAAAGCAAAGCAGCAGCTAAACTGAATATTGACAGAAAAACGCTGTACAACAAGATAAAGGCTTTTGAGGATAGCAGAACTACCACAGGATAGTCTACTAGTTTACAAACATTTTATAAAAAAAGGCCCCGATAAGGGCCTTTTTTTATGCAACTAATTTTAAGAGGGTTTTTGTTTTCGGCTGTCTTCATCGGGTTTCGAAAATCCTGATCCTATAGCTTGTATAAGTGTAGAGATAGGACCTTCCATTTTATGTGTGCGATCGTCTAAAGTATTTTCATTTAAAAGGTCTCCGAGGTGAAGGCTTGGTGGCAGGTAAGTGAGAATGTTATCTATCTGCGATTCTAACACTGCTTTTATGTCAACAGGCTTTTCAGATGTGGCTGTGTCTTTAATGAGCACAGCTGCTTTGGCAGCAATATCATTGAGCTTTGCTTCCGTACCTGTCTGGTCAAAGCCACTGTAGGCATTTACCCTTTTTACCACTTCGGGAGCTTCCTTCCCAAAAATTGTTGATACCCAGTTTGTAGAATTACTGGGGTGCAAAATCTCTTCTGTACCCGCATCTGATGCCAGCAGCCGGTGAAAGCCAACCAGGATTGCCGGTATACCAGCCTGGCTAAAACGGTGTAAGTCTGCCTCGCCGTTTTTGTGCACAACGTCCTGCGTATTCGGGTCTATCATAGCCAATGGGTCGTACCCAAAGTGTTTGGTAAGTGTTTCTATAAGGTTCATGAAAATGAATTTTTGGGTGTTCTGAACGAAATAATTATCAATTCTAACTGTCAAATTCATGCCAGCTATCAGGCATTAAATTTGTCATAAAGGCTATACCATATTCATTTTTTAAAAATTCATTGTATGCAAAAGACAGAAATGACCACCTTATCTTCCGTAATGGAAACACTTAGACTGAAACGCCAGGATAATGAATTTACCTTGACAGAAGGAGGATTTACTTCCAATAGCACCAAAGTGTACCAACCAGAAGACCTTACCATTATAAAAACATACAGGTTCGAAGGAGATTCTGATCCATCTGATAACGCAATCCTTTACCTCATGGAGGCCAATGATGGTTTGATCGGATACAGCATTGACATTTATGGGGCAAGCAGCAACAATGAAGAGGGTTATGATGATTTTATTAAGAAGGTAAGAATGGAAGACCGGGACGAACAGGAAAATTAATGGCCCATTTGAATTGGCAATTTTCAATGGATGAAAAATTGCTGGTTATCAATTTATATTTTTAGGGAATATGCTTCCCGCAAAAAAACCACTCCTGCAAAGAGTGGTTTTTTTAAACGCAGGTGTTTTAAAAATTGCCGTAACTGCTTGCGGGTTGCATGCCTCATGAAGGCCATTGGCTAAAGCTTATTTTTTCGGACCCTTACCTTTTGTAACATCGGGCTTCGTTTCCATAGAGTCTGCTTTGAATGGCCCTTCGGGTTGTGCCGGATTTTTTTCATTGTAGCCCATGTGGTCTAACTTTTTATCTGCGGGCATGGGTGGTTTTTTGGTTGACTTTGCCATATATTTTTTATTGATGAAGGCAAAATTTCGTGCCAGTAATAAATCTGTGGGCTAGAATCATATTAGCGTAGATTTTCTTTTTTAAGTTATGAATTGAATATACCCCTTTACTTTGTAGATAATATTACCCATTGTAGTAATAAATTTTCTAACGAAGCCTAACTGTAGCATCTCTAAATGCGGTACGATTTTTCTATAACAAGCGTATATGAATAAATGGGTTAGGCGGTTTCTGTATTTTTTTGGCGGCATTATCGTGCTGGTGCTTGCCGTCTTTTTATGGCTGCAAACAGACTGGGGCAAAAATGTAGTGCGTAAAAAAGTTCAGTCTTATATTTCCACCAAAACAAACACGGAGTTTTTGATTGGTTCCATAGACTACAGTTTGCCTACCTGGGTAGAACTGAACGGAGTGCTGATGCGGGACCAAACTAAAGACACCCTGCTATATGGCAACCGGATCAAAGCAGATATTGCAATGCTTGGACTTTTGAAGGGCAAGTACCAGGTAGATAAAATACTGCTGGACGATATGTATGTGAACCTCACTAAGAAAGATACAGATTCGGTTTTTAACTACCAGTTCATCATAGATGCTTTTAAAAGTAAATCAGCATCTGCAACCCAGGCGGATACTGCCACTATTGATCTTTCGCTAAAAGACATCACACTCAAAAACGTACGCTTCAATTTACTGGACGATCAAACGGGCAGTTATACCAGGATGAGTGTAAAAGACCTGCATCTGCAGCTAAAGAACCTGGATATCAATACCATGAACTTTGATATTGATAAGTTTTATACGGACGAGTTAAGGTTTGAGCTGCTGGTTAAAAAAGATTACAAAGATACCTCTGTTATCAAAAGCCAGATAAAGCTGCCCATCGTAGTAGCAGATAGCCTGCTCATAAAAAATAGTTACATCTCTTTTATTGATGAGGTCAATAAAGTAAAAAGTATCAACAGCATTGGCCAGTTGCAACTGGCAGGGTTTAGCAATAAAGAGAACTCTAACGTGTTAAAAGGAAAATATATTCAACTGGCCAATTCCAACATCGCTTTTGACCATGTACTTGCTGCAGCCAAGCCAACGGTAGTGCTCACAAACGATTCCGTAATTGTTACCGATAACCTGGCCTTTTTAGTTGATGAAATAGACTTACAAAACAATCAGATAAAGTACAACAACAATGCAGCACCTGTAAAAATTAACGGGCTGGACTATGCTCACCTGGCCATTTCGGGCCTCAACTTAAAAGCCACCGAAAATGAATTTAGAAATGGAGCCATCAGGTCTACTATCCAGGGATTTTCTTTTAGAGATAAGAGTGGCTTCCAATTAGACAGTCTGCGTGGTAGTATCAGTATGGATAGCGGCAATGTGCGCATTCAAAACCTGTTTGTAAAAACACCCACGTCTACCATAGCAGCCAATGCTATGATTTACCCCTTAAGCTTTACTGCCAACAATGGTACTTCGCCACAAGGGTTTCCACAAAACACCCTGGTTTTAACCAATACACTTGTTTCTAAAAAAGACCTCGACTTGCTTGCAGAGAGCATAACGGCAAAGTATAGCCGCCAAATGAATGCCTTGGGTGATCTTAGGATAGATGCCAATATGGTAGGCAATGCCCGGCAAATGTTGATCAACGATCTCAATGTACGTTCCGCCACCGGGCGTGGTTTCGTATTGCATGTTGCTGGTACAGCCGCTAATGTGAATGATTTGACCAGGTTGAGTTACAACCTCAACATCAAAAACCTTACAGCCACTAAGGCGCTGCTCAATCCTTTTTTAGAAGGCAATGCACAACCTATTCAACTGCCGCCCACATTTTTTGTGAATGGAACCCTTGCCGGAACCATGAACCGAATGTTACCTAATTTAAACATAAGCTCTGCTTATGGTAAAGCCAGGATAAAAGGAAACCTCATCAACTTCCAGGACCCGCAAAAAATGCAGTATGACGTACAGATTACTGCCAATGATTTGGAAACCGGCAAATGGATTTACCAGGATTCCTTATTGGGTAAACTTACAGGTACCATCACCGCAAAAGGATTCAACGGCTTTGATATTAAAAAGAGCTCTATAAGATCTACCGGAAATGTAAGTTCCTTTCGCCTGGATAAAAATGTGTACAACAACATTAAATTTAATGTAGTGCTGGTAAAGGGTATCGCAGATTTTGTGGCTTCTATGAACGACGAGCTGCTGCGGTTTAACACAAATGGTAAGGCAAATATTAAAACAGCTTACCCAGCTATCAATGCTACGCTTAATTTACAAAAGGCTGATCTCTTCGCTTTGGGTTTTGTAAAAGATAGTATGCAGGTGAGTACATTGGCAAGGATCGATTTAAAGAATGGCACACCCCAAAACCTGGATGCCATTGTAAGGTTAGACAGCCTGCTGGTAACAACTGCAGGTAAAAATATTTTTGCAGACAGTGCTTTACTCGTTGCCTTTGTGCGCAACGATTCTACCATAGCCAACCTGGTGAGTTCCCTTGCAGATGTGAACCTGGCAAGCAACCTTAACTATGAACAAATGCCGGTGCTTTTAACCGAAGTAATGGCCAATTATCTTTCGGCGCACAACAACAAGCCGGCGCCCAGGGCACCACAGGGGACAATTGTAGCAGATATGGTTGTAAAGGAAAACGAACTATACAGCTCATTTGTAGATGACTTGTCGTTTGTGAATGTGTTGGCCAATTTTCAAATAACCAACCAGGATAGAGACAGCGCAGTGAAGGGGAACATTACCGCAGAAAAAATACAAGTAGGCACTAACAAGGCTACCAACCTGGTGGCGGCCATTAAGGGAACAGCCGACTCCCTGCTGCTTGTAATGACTGCTGATACGATAACCACCGGTCAGATATTGCTGTATGATGCCCTGGTAAAAGCTGGTTTCGACGATAACAACGTATCCGGTTCCCTGCTCACAAGAGATGCAGATAAAAGAGACCAGTTTGGCCTGGGGTTTATCGCCAATCAGAATGCAGCAACAAAAGGTTACGATCTTAAACTGAGCGAAGCGCTCTTACTGAATTATAAGAACTGGCAGGTGAATCCGCAAAACCAGGTGCGCACTTCACCGGAAGGTTTCAATGTAAACGATTGTGATATCAGCAATAACCAACAAAAAATCTCCCTCTCCAGCAATACGCCAGCCTTCAATGCTCCCATAACTGTAGTGATAGATGACTTTAAATTGAGCACCATCACAGCAGCGCTAAACCAGGATTCTATGTTGGTAGAAGGATTGCTGAATGCAGATATGGTGGTGAGTGATTTTAAACAAACTATCCCCACGATAGATGGTACCCTGAGGGTAGACAGCATTCAATACCAGCAAATAAACGTGGGCAATATAGACCTGAAAGCAAGCAGCAGCAATGGTGAAGTAACGGTATCTGGCAAGTTAGATGGCAATGGTAACAACGTAGACTTATATGGTAATTACAATGCCAATAACATTGATGTGAAATTAAACCTTAACCCACTCAGCGTACTAAGCATTCAGCCTTTTACCCAGGGCAACCTGGAGAGAAGTTCTGGCAATATCTCGGGCCCCATAAATATCAAAGGAAATGTAGCAGACCCTCAATGGAGTGGCGAACTCACTTTTAATAAGGTGCAAACTACAGCAGCACAGTTTGGTACTTATTTAAAAATTGATGGTCAAAAATTGATGCTGCAGTATCCTGTGGTGAGCCTCAATAAATTTACCGTGCAGGATAGTACCAACAACGATTTGGTTTTGGATGGTACCATCACACAAAACAGTCAAAAAGAATTTATTGCTAACCTTTCTGTAAAGGCCAGCAATTTTAATGTGATCAACAACACAGCTGTGGATAACAATACCATTTATGGAAAAGCGATTGTAGCTGTAGATGCATCTATAGAGGGGTCATTGTTAGCTCCGGAACTAACAGGTAACGTAACGGTAAAAAACGGCACTGAAGTTACCTATGTAAAACAAAATATTCCCGCCTCGTTAAAGGAAAGAAACCAGTTGATTGAGTTTGTAGACATGGACACGATTACCAACCTCGTAACTGCAAAAACCTCTTATGAAGTAGTACTGGAAAATAACAAGAAGTCTGCTACTTCAGCGTTGCTTCAATACAACCTGGACCTTGAAGTGGAGGAGAATGCCAGGTTCAACGTAATTCTGGACCCCGCTACGAGAGATGAGCTGCAGGTGCAGGGTGGCGGACAAATTACAGTAGGCTCCAACCCTAATGGAGATGTAACCCTTGCCGGCACCTATCTTTTAAAAGGAGGAAGCTATCAATTGAATTACGGACCTGTAAAACGCAAGTTTATTTTGCAGGAAGGTAGTTCTATAAGCCTGAGTGGAGATCCAATGAATGCCACTGCAGACATTACCGCCATGTATGAAATTAATACTGCCCCGCTGGATTTGATAGGAAATGAAATAGGAGGCGCCACGGCAGCAGAGAGCCAGCAGTACAAACGAAAAGTACCTTTCCAGGTTTTATTAAAAATTAAAGGCACGGTTTCAAATCCTGAACTTGGTTTCGACATTGCCATCAAAGAGAAAGCAGCCGGTATTTCATATGAACTGTCTACCGCAGTAGAAAATAAATTAGACCAGTTGCGTACTGATCCATCTGCCATGAACAAACAAGTTTTTGCTTTGCTGGCATTAGGTAGGTTTGTGGGCGACGAAAGCAGTAATTTTTTTGGAGGGAACGGCACAACCAATACCAATCTTTTGGCCAATGAAAGTGTAAGTGGTTTTTTAAATGCAGCAGTAGAACAACTGGCTCAAAACCTATTTAAAGGAGTGGATCTGGATATCAACTTAAAGTCGGTGGATGATGATCCTTCTGCAAAAAGAACAGACTTAAATGTTGCGCTTGCTAAAACTTTTTTAGATGACCGGTTGAGTGTAAGCTTCGGAAAAAACTTTACCGTAGATGGTGCAGATCCTTCCTCTGGCAGCGGAGCCAATAGCGGTAACTCCCAGTTTATGCCCGACGTGAATACCACTTACAAATTATCCAGAGATGGAAAATATATGCTGAGGGCCTACCGCCGCAGCCAGTACGAAGCTATAATGGATGGCTATTTTATTGAAACCGGCCTGGCTTTTAGTTTTACCATGGACTATAACAAGTTCAGTGAATTGTTTAGAAGAAAAAAGAAATAGCGAATGCAAAAAAGATCCTTTTTATGGATGTTCATTTTAGTGCTGGGCGCCAGTTCCTGTAGCATCAGGAAGCACCTGCCCAAAGAAACCTACCTGTACAATGGGCCGATTGTGAATATTAAAAAAACCGCCGACAATCCTAAAAAGACCAGGCCAGTAAAAAAAGAACTGGTTGGCATTACCTTTCCCAAAAAGAATAAAATGATTTTAGGGCATGCTTATAAAGTAGGCTTTTGGTATGCCATAGGAACCTCCCGGCGGGAAAAAAGCTTTCGCAACTGGTTGCGCAATCGCCTTGGTGAGGAACCTGTACTGAACACAATGGTAGACCTTGAGGCCAACATGGAGAACCTGGTGGCGCACCTGGAAAATAAAGGCTATTTTAAATCTACCGTGGCGGCCAAACCTGTGCTGAAAGGGTATAAAATGAAGGCACAATACGACGTGTTGCTCACCAGGCCTTACAGCATTGATACGGTACAATGGGTGTTAGATTCCAGTACCCTGGGGAAAGATATTTCGGCCCTTAGGCGTAAAACTTTATACGTGGTGAAGGGAGATCAATTTGACCTGGATAACATTAAAGCAGAAACCCGCCGCATGGATCTTGCATTAAAAAGAAAGGGGTATTATTACTTTAGCCCCGATTATGTGAAAGCTTATGTAGATACTACTGTAGGTGGGCACAAAATCAATATTTTTTTTAGTGTAAAAAAAGATGCACCACTGCTGGGCAGAACGCCGCAGAGCATCAACAGCATCACGCTGTTTCCTAATTATACATTGATGTTTCCTCCGCCAGATACCAGCAAAAGAGGATTGATACGGTATGAAGATATCTTAATACGAGATACCGTGAATGCCTTTAAACCTTCTACACTGGCACGTGCTATTACTTACGATACGGGTTCGCTTTATAACCAGCAAAAGCACAACGAATCTCTCAACAGGTTTATCAATATGGGAGCATTTAAATTTGTGAAAAGTCGCTACGAACCATCCACAGATTCTGTTAATCCATCTCGCATGGATGTATACTATTACCTTACTCCCTTAAAAAAGAAAACACTTAATGCAGAAATTGGGGGGTTCACAAAGTCAAATTCATTTACCGGAGCACAATTAAATTTAAACTGGAAAAACAGGAATTTATTTAAAGGAGCCGAGCAACTTATTGTAAAAACCTACGGGGCATTTGAAATTTCGTTGAACGATAGCCTCAAGCAAAACAACAACTGGCGTGTGGGTGGCGAAGTAGCCCTGCAGGTTCCACGCTTTGTAACTCCATTCCGCATCCGGGAAAATAGTTTCTTTCCGCCGTATACAAGATTTCTGCTTGGGTATGAGTGGATGAGAAGGCAGTTGCTCTTCACCAAGAATTTTTTCCGCCTCCAGTACGACCTCACCTGGAAAGAAAAAATTAATATAGAGCACACAATTTCTCCGGTAAGCATCACTTATAATAATGCCACAGCATTTTCTGCAGCGTATTTACAAAAAGTAAATATTTACCCGGTACTACAATTTGCTAACCGGCCAGAAATTATCCTGGGATCTTTTTATAATTTCAGCACTTTTACCCGTAGCAATTTTAACCCTAATACATTTTTCTTTAAAGGCAATGTGGAGTTGGCTGGCAATGTTGCCGGTCTTTTAAACAAAGCTGATTCTGC
>JANPJW010000202.1:0-5285 GCA_031425715.1 Chitinophagaceae bacterium
CCAGCAAAAAGGCAATAACACAAAGACAAGGCAATTACGAAATTTTGGTATGGCCAACCCTGAGGGCTATCGCAAGGCGCTCCGCCTGATGAAGCTTGCCGAAAAATTCAATAAACCGATTGTTACATTGATTGATACACCCGGTGCTTATCCTGGCCTTGAAGCGGAGGAGCGTGGTCAAGGTGAAGCCATTGCCCGCAATATTTTTGAAATGATTAGTTTGAAAGTGCCGGTGATATGTGTAATTATTGGCGAGGGTGCAAGCGGTGGAGCCTTGGGTATAGGCGTGGGAGATAAAGTGGTGATGATGGAAAATACCTGGTATACCGTTATTTCTCCAGAAAGTTGCAGCAGTATCTTATGGCGCAGTTGGGATAAAAAAGAAATTGCTGCTGAGCAGTTAAAACTAACCGGAACAGATATGCTGGAATTTGGCCTGGTGGACAGTGTGATTCCTGAGCCGCTTGGAGGTGCACATTGGGACTACGTAAAATCTGCCGAAATATTAAGAGATTATCTCATTCCCACTATACAAGAATTGAAACAAAAATCTCCGCAAGAAAGAATAGATGACCGAATTGAAAAATTCGGAAAAATGGGCTTCTGGGAGGAAGTACCTGCTGACCATTAGAACATACAAGTTTGCCAGTTTACCCGGCAAAATATTTTTTACATTTTTATCAAACCATTAGTATGCTTAGGATCGGTGTTTTTGGTGTGGGCCATTTAGGAAAATTTCATTTAAATAACTGGCAGGAAATTGAAGATGTTGTGCTCGCTGGTTTTTTTGACCCGGATGATAAGAATGCTGTGCCGGTAGAAGAGAAATATAAATTGAAACGATACCTGGATGCAGAAGAACTAATGGACCATTGCGACGTGGTAGATGTAGTAGCACCCACCCCCTATCATTATGAGTTGTGCGCAATGGCACTGCGCAAAGGCAAACATGTATTTGTAGAAAAACCATTGACCAACACAATGGAAGAAGCAAGGATGCTTATAAAACTTGCCAGGGAATCGAACGTCAAATTCCAGGTAGGCCATGTAGAACGTTTTAACCCCGCTTTTTTATCCCTTGATAAAACTACGCTAAACCCAATGTTCATTGAAGTGCACCGCCTGGCGCAATTCAACCCCCGCGGCACAGACGTGAGTGTGATCCTCGATTTGATGATTCATGATATTGATATCATCCTAAACATTGTAAAAAGCAACGTAAGTTATATTTCTGCCAACGGTGTGGCCGTGATGAGCGATACTCCAGACATTGCCAACGTTAGAATAGAGTTTGACAATGGCTGTGTGGCCAATTTAACCAGCAGCCGAATTTCCCTAAAAAAGATGAGAAAGATGCGCCTCTTTCAAAAAGATGCCTACATAGGCATAGACTTTTTAGAGAAGAAAACCGAGGTCATCAAAATTGATGCACCTGGTGATAAAAATGTTTTTTCTTTTGATATCGAAACCAACCATGGTACAAAAACCATTGGTATAGCCAACCCCGTTATAGAAAATGTAAACGCTATAAAACTAGAGCTCGAAGAATTCAGGAATGCCATTTTGCGCAACACAGAAACAGCGGTTACCATCATTGATGGTTTCCGGGCTATGGATGTGGCTCACCAAATTCTGGATAAAATTAATAATGCACAGCCGCAGGCAGATTAACTTCCCTGCACACCATTTGTGAAGCAACCGAGGATACATATCAGTTGGTACATTCTTGCAGACGTTGCAGTTTGCATATTTACCTGGGCTTTTTTTTACTACCTGCGCTCCCGTATACACTACTATGACTTTAGCATGCCGCCCGGTTTCTACCTCGGCTTGTTTTTGTATACGCTTGGCTGGCTCACCCTGCATTTTATGAGCGGCACTTACAACTCCATCTACTTAAAGTCCCGGGTGGGTGAGTTCTTAACCACTGCCGCCACAAGTTTAATAGGATCTGTAGCATTGCTTTTCTTTTTTATACTGAAGAATCCTAAGACTGAAAATGAATATTATTACCTGGAATTTTTTAGTTTACTGATACCTGTTTTCCTGCTCACCTTTATTATCCGGATGCTGTTTTTATCAGTTGCAAAAAAACAGCTGAGGGCGAAGAGCGTTTTTTTTAATGCGGCCATTGTGGGCTCTGGTAAAAAGTCCACAACTTTGTATAAAGAATTTTCTAAAGCCAATGACGATTCGGGCTACCGCATCACAACCTTTATCAATACCAATGGAGAGATGGCAGTAGAATTTCCGCCGGAGGTAAAGCAATACAGCGGACTAGAGAAACTCTCAGAAGTGATTGACCAGGAAAAAATTGAGGAAGTAATTATTGTTGTAGAAAAAAGTGATCGCAACCTCATCACAACTATCCTGCAATCCCTAAGCGACAAGGAAGTAAATATCAAGATAATGCCCGACACCGTAGACATTATAAGCGGGACATTGCAAACCGGGAATGTTCTGGGAGTGCCCTTGATAGATATACACTCCGGTCTGCTTCCCTCCTGGCAACAAAACATAAAAAGATTCATAGACCTTTTTGTATCTGTCATCGCTACACTACTCTTATCTCCCCTCATTATCTACACCATCATGAGGCAAGTGCTTAGCTCCAGGGGACCTGTATTTTTTGTGCAGGAGCGGATGGGCTATAAAGGCAAGCCATTTTTGATGTATAAACTGCGTTCTATGTATGTAGATGCAGAAAAAGACGGGCCACAGCTAAGCAGCGAAGACGATCCCAGGATCACACCGTGGGGCCGGGTAATGCGTAAATGGCGCCTGGATGAACTGCCGCAACTATGGAATATTTTAAAAGGAGAAATGAGCCTTGTAGGACCTCGCCCGGAGCGAAGGTTCTACGTAGATCAACTTGTAGCTCATAACCCGGAATATAAATATCTCTTCAAAGTAAAGCCAGGCCTCACCAGTTGGGGCATGGTAAAATTCGGCTATGCATCCTCGTTAGATGAGATGATAGAACGCATGCCTTACGACCTGATGTATGTAGAAAATGTGAGTCTTGCGCTCGATTTTAAGATCATGCTTCACAGCATACAAATCATCCTGGCCGGAAAAGGGAAATAAACTCCCATTGTCAAAGTTTTTATTTCATTATTTTTGGTAAAACAGCTTCTGCTTGAAAAAAATACTCCAGCTTATTTTATGGACCTCCATTTTTAATGTTGCCCTGGCTCAACCAGCCGGTTACTGGCAGCAGCAGGTAGATGTTCAAATAAAAGTATTGCTAAACGACCAGGCGAAATCATTGACAGGCGAAATAAAAATGCAGTACCAAAACAATTCGCCGGATACGCTCCGCTTCATTTGGATCCATCTTTGGCCCAATGCTTATAAAAACGACCGTACTGCCTTTAGTGAACAGCTTTTGGAAAACGGCAGAACCGATTTCTATTTTAGCAATGAAACGCAGAAGGGCTATATCAACCGGTTAAACTTTAGAGTAGATGACGAGGTTGTGCAGGTAGAAGATCATTCCCAACACCAGGATATTGTAAAAATAATTTTAGCGACTCCACTGCCCCCCGCCGGCAAACTCGTAATTGAAACCCCCTTCAATGTAAAGCTTCCCGCCTACTTTTCCAGAGGTGGCTACATCGATCAATCTTACATGCTCACGCAATGGTACCCCAAGCCCGCTGTTTACGACAAAGCAGGTTGGCACCCCATGCCTTATTTAGACCAGGGAGAGTTCTACAGTGAGTTTGGAAACTACGAGGTAGCCATAACATTGCCTTCCGAATACAAAGTTGCATCTACCGGTAAACTTAAAAGCAGCACCGAAAAAGACAATACTCAAACGTTGGTTTATGAACAAGAAAACATTCATGACTTTGCCTGGTTTGCCGACAAGGACTTTGAAGTGCTGCATGATACGCTGAAGCTTGCAAGTAAAACAATTGACGTTTATGCCTATTACAATAAGGCTAATAAAGAAAATTGGACCAGGAGCCTCTCCTATATTAAATCTGCCATCATCACAAAAAGTAAATGGCTGGGTGAGTATCCTTACGCTACCGTTTCTGTTGTTGAAAAAGCCGGGGCACCAGATGCCGGAGGCATGGAGTATCCTACCATCACCTTAGTATCTAATAACGGCAACGAAAAAATGCTGGACTACCTGATTAACCACGAAGTGGGACACAATTGGTTTTATGGAATACTTGCCAGCAATGAAAGACAACATCCCTGGATGGATGAAGGGATGAATAGTTTTTATGACATGCGCTACTCGCAACTTCAGTACGGCACCAATTCCACCGATCCCCTGGAAACAAACAGTGCTTTTTTTGAAAAAAGAAATCCCGAAGATTGGCCGCACACTTTGTTACAAACCATTATAGGCATCAGGAAGGACCAGCCAATTGCCACAGGCAGCGAGCAGTTTTCTACATACAATTATGCATTAGTAGCCTACAATAAGGCTGCAGAATGGATGCAATTGTTGGAGACGGAATTGGGCAAGCCTCTTTTTGATAAGATGATGCAACAGTATTATGAAAGATTTAAATTTAAACACCCCCACCCGGCTGATTTCAAAGCCGTGGCAGAAGAAGTGAGTGGCAAAAACCTGGATGCATTGTTTAGCTTGCTTTACAGCAAAGGTAGTATTCAACAACCTGTAAAAAAAGATGTGCGATTCAGCAGCTTTTACAATTTAAAAGACACAGATAAGCATCATACTATTTCGCTGGCGCCTGCCGTGGGTTTCAACTTTTACGACAAGTTTATGATCGGAGCTTTGGTGCATAACTACAGCCTACCTTTTAATAAATTTCAATTTTTTGTGGCACCGTTGTATGCTACGGGGAGTAAGCAGGTAAATGGGATAGGATCTTTGAGGTATCGTTGGAATTTCTATAACACTCTTGACAAAATTGAAGTTGGTTTAAATGGCTCCAGCTTTTCACAAAAACATAGTCTAGACACCGCAGGCAAAAAAATATTTGAAAGGTTTTCAAGAATAGTTCCATCTATAGCGTTTCATTTTAAAAATTCTAACAGAAGCAGTTTAAAAAGTTGGCTCGATATAAGGTCCATCTTGATAAATGAAAAACAATTTGATAATTACGAATATAAGGCTGGAAGTGACAGCATATTTCTATATCCGACTACTCTAAAAAAAGTGGTACGCATAATTAATCAGCTCACATTTACGCTTAATGATAAAAGAGTACTATACCCGTACAAGTATCAACTTCAAGTGCAACAGGGGAAAAGCTTCTATAGAATCAATTCTACCGCCGAGTATTTTTTTAATTATG
>JANPJW010000203.1:0-5197 GCA_031425715.1 Chitinophagaceae bacterium
GGCAATCACAACAATGATTGGGCTGCATTAATAAGGGGTTACTTTGATTCGTCGTCACATCAAATAGAGTTGTTCTTTCTCACAGCAGATTGCGATGCCACTCTCATCAGCAAAGCCATTGCATCATTTGCGCCAGACAGAGTGGTAGCAGTTGGTGGAGATGGTACCGTAAAACTGGTGGCGGAATGCCTGTTACAAAAAAAAATTCCTATAGGCATTTTACCTGCGGGTTCTGCCAATGGCCTTGCAAAAGAACTGGGCATAAGCGAACAACCAGCAGAGGCATTGGATGCACTGGTTCACGGTCAGTTAAAAAACATACATGTAACCAGGGTGAACGATCATTTGTGTGTACACCTGAGCGATATTGGCTTCAATGCCTTCCTGATAAAAAAATTTGAAAGCCAAAAAAGGCGGGGCATGTGGGGATATCTAAGAGCATCCATCAAGGTTTTGTTCAGTAATCCAAAGATGCAGGTAAGGATGGAAATTGATGGGCAACCAGTTAATATTACGGCTGCAATGATTGTAGTGGCCAATGGTACAAAATACGGAAGTGGCGCTGTTATCAACCCCATCGGGAACCTGGAAGATGAACTTTTTGAGGTAATTGCTATAAAGAAGATTTCGTTGCATGAAATCTATAAAATGACTTTTTCCCGGGGAGATATCGATCCAGCCAAAACGGAAATATTTCAAACAAATACACTAACGATACGTTCCAAACACAGGGCTCATTTCCAGGTAGATGGCGAGTACCTTGGCAAGTTGTACGAGATAAAGGCGGCTATTGTTGCAAATGCATTGCAAATGATTGTGCCGGGAAAAGATAGCAAAACCGAAACAGTCAGGTTATAGGAAACCGGTTATGATGGCCTGTCAACCGGCGTTTGTTTACGAAATAACCAAATTATCAAACCAGTTGCAATCAAGACTAACAAAAGTTTTCCCTTCCAGCCAAAGGCCGCAATCTCGTAGACGGCATATGCTTCCATAAGTAAAGCTGGCAGTTTGCCCAATGAACTCGCCAGCAAGAAACCCAGGAAAGAAACTTTTCCAACAGCAGCGGCAAAAGTGATGAGGCCCGAAGGAACAAATGGCAGCAGCCGGAAGGAGAATATGAGGTAGATGACTTTTGGCGACGGAGCTTCTACAAGCTTTTTTAAACGGGGGTATTGGAGCAACTTATTACCCGCTGTTTTTTTGAACCCTGCCCGGTAAATCAAAAATGCAACAGCAGCGCCAGCAGCTTCGCCTGCAAAGGATAGTAAAGTGCCGTTCCAAAAACCAAAAAACAAAATATTAGCTGCGGTGATAAATACGCTTGGCACTATTCCTATAATCGCAATTAATATGCTAAGGAGTATACTGGCGAGGATAGCAACCTGCGGGTATGTTTCAAAAAAATGGAGCAGGCTCTCTTGCAAGGGTACACCGGTTTAAATAATTATTTTTTTTGTCCCCTTGTTTTAGGCTTACCGTATTTCTTCATCATGCGATCCCGCTTGCTCACCACATGGTTTACCTTGCTATTTTTGGCAGATTTTTTATGAAAAGCAGGACCGACATCTTCTTTTTTAGGAAGTTTTAGTTGGATGGTTTTCATGTAAGGCTTTGGTATTTCATCTTCTGTCAATACATCTGATATAACCAGGGTTGCAGGCAGCGGAGCCACCGGTACCTGGTACTTCATAAGCGCCTCAATCGTTTCTAACAAAGGTTTCTCCCTGGGAGTGAAGAAAGTGATGGCGATACCTTCCTTGTCTGCACGGCCTGTTCTGCCTATGCGGTGTATATAGTTTTCCGGCACTTCCGGCGTGTCGAAATTAATAACATGTGTTACTTCTGCAATATCAATACCCCGGGCAACAATATCTGTGGCAATAATGAAACGGTAATTGCCTTCCTGAAACTGTTTCACCGTATTGAAACGATGATTCTGTTCTTTGTTAGAATGTATGACCCCAGCCGTACCCGGAAACTTGGCTTCCAGTTGCTCATATAAATCATCGGCTAATTTTTTGGTTGCTGCAAACACCAGCACTTTGGTCATGCTCTCGTCATGGGTAAGTAAAAAATGAAGCAAGTTTACTTTCGTATAAAAGTTAGGTACCTCGTAGCCGGTTTGTACAATATTTTCCAAGGGAGTGCCGGTAGGAGCGGCTTCCACCCTGATGGGGTTGTTAAAATACATGTTCATCAATGCCTCTACTTCGTTGGTGATGGTGGCAGAGAACATCAGGTTCTGTCTTTTTTGTGGCAAAAGGTCCAGTATGTTTTTAAGCTGCGTTCTAAATCCCAGGTTCAGCATTTCGTCCACCTCATCTATCACCAGCCTTTTAATAGACTTCACCTTCAATGCGCCATTCATGGCAAGGTCGTAAAGCCTGCCAGGCGTGGCTACCAGCACATCAACACCCTTCTCAACTTCCGCTTTTTGTGTGCTGATGTTTACACCCCCATACACGCCTGTAACAACAAGGCTCATGTACGGGGTAAGTTCTTTTACTGCCTGCACTACCTGCGCCACCAGTTCTCTGGTGGGTACAACGATCAAAACCTGGGGCGCTTTATCCTTGCTAAATTTCCAAAGCCTGAGACAGGGTAGCAGGTATGCAAATGTTTTACCAGTTCCGGTTTGCGCAATACCACATACATCCCGGCCCGACATTACCACCGGGTAAACCCTGTGTTGAATCGTGGTAGGATTCGTATAGCCTAACTCGTCTAAGGCCGTCAATAAAGGGGTATTCAAATTCAGATCGTCAAAAGTCATATCAAAAAATAAGTGGCGAAGGTAGTTTTTTAATTTTTGAGCGTTTCTGGCCAGGCAAATGCCCGCGGACAGGAGTTTTCGGCTATAGGCTGTTAAGTACCTTCCGCCATGGCTAAATGTGTTGGTACGGGGATTGCAGTTATGCTGACCAGCGAGCAGGTATATCACTCACAAACCTTTCTGGAGTACGGGTATTATCAACTAGATTTATAGCACAATTAAGGGATGCCTTGTAGCACCGGGGTTCGATTGCCAGCTTAGATTATTCACCTAAAAAATAACAATCATGACCAATGACCTAAACAATCCGAAACCAAACGAAGAAATGAATGCCGATGTAAGCCCCGAAGAAAGAGCCTTGCTGGATCAAAGTATTGATAATGGTTTATCCCAGGATAATGCTAACGTAACCCGGGCTATATTAGACAATACAGATGATGATGGCATATTGCTGAACGGTGCCAGCAACTTTGCAGACTTTAGTGGCGATGAACTTGATGTACCGGGAGCAGAGCTGGACGACGAGAACGAAATGCTGGGCGAAGAGGATGAAGAAAACAACAGTTACAGCCAGGCAGATACAGAGTAGCCATTTTTAAATATCCTCAAAAATCCAGAGCAGCGTCCGTTTTACAAGCCGGGTTTCTGAATAATTATGGGTTGCGATCGCAATTTTTAAAAATTTATCAAAAAAATATCTACATTTTTTTCGCCGGTTTTTCAGCCGGCGAATTTTTCTTTCAACTTTCAATCTTAGCCCAATTGACGCTGCTTTCAGCACGTATACGCCTTAAATTACCGATGGGCGTTTGGGCTGTGCAAAGACCCGATTTTACATAAAAAGAAAAATAATTTTGTTTAATTGTAATATTTGATACATTTTTGAATTCTCAAATTAACAAACTCCTCCTCCAATTTAATATCCCACAAAAGGCCAAGGAAACTCTTCAAGCAGTTTTTTTATTTCTCCATCTCCTCCCAGAACCTGATCTCCACATATCTTTTGTATCGCCGTTTACAAAATTTATCAAACCTCAAACCACACAGAATGAAAAAGTTCTATCTTTTTATGATGGCTGCTGCATCAGTATTCAGCACATTTACAACAACGGCACAATGCAATGGCATTAAAGGACCGAATCTCTTAGGCGCAAAAGGCACTTTCAGTGCTCCCTACATCACAGTTAACAATGCAGCGGCGGCTTGTATCCAAAACGGCGCACAGTCTTACAGTCCCCTCGGCAATGTAGGAAATGCGCTTGCAGGTTGTGCTACCACCGGTTCGGCTATCCCTTGCTCAGATTACATCTACACAGCCGCCAGCGGAGGTCTTAACCCCGAAGGCCGGTACAGTATTCTTAAAACAATTGGCGATGCCAATGGCTTTAACTGTATTAAAGGACAATGGAAAGGATCAGACCACACTGGCGATGGTGGTTACTATATGGCTGTGAACGGTGCCCCAAATACCAGCACCAGTCCTTTGTTTTACAAGATTAAAACAATACCGGTTTGTATCGGCGCTACCTACGAATTTTCTGCCTGGGTTATCAACCTTTTGCCCTTGGGACATCCCTCCGCGGTATCAGGTTCTGAACCCAATATTTCATTTAAAGTTAATGGTGTAGTGATAGGTAATTCAGGTGCGGTAATGTATCAAAGTACGCCCACCTGGGTAAAAGTGGGTGGTTCTTTTGTAGCTACCACCAGCACAGTAGATCTGGAAGTAGTTAATGCCACAGCAGTAGCCAGCGGAAACGATCTTGGACTGGATGATATCTCTATCAATGTTTGCCAGTCCCAGGTTGCCGTTACGGGTCAAAGCTCTGTGTGTGAAGGTTCAGAGAACACGGTTGATTTTACCGTAAGCGATGGAAGCCAGGCTAACACCTGGTACCAGTTTCAGTTAAGTACTGATGGCGGATCTACATTTAACAACCTCGGGTCTCCTGCGCAGGGAATGTATTCAGGTAATTCTTTTACTGTTACCTATAACCTAGGTACGGCTTCCTCTAGCATGAATGGTTATAAATATCGCCTGGTAGTGTCTACTTCTTCGGCAGGCCTGGCTAATCCGGATTGCATTTATTTCAACGATTATACCCTTCGGGTTACCGCTTGTGGCCCGCTACCCGTTACGCTGGTAGCCTTCAACGGTAAATACAACAATGGGTTAAGCAGCCTGGATTGGCAAACTACGCAGGAAATAAACAACAATCGTTTTGATATTTTGCGAAGTACCAATGGTAAAGATTTCAGCGTGGTGGGTAAGGTAACAGGCGCTGGTAACAGCAGTGTTAGCAAAAACTACCAATTTCAGGATGCAATCAGCGGTGTTGGTTATGTTTACTATCGTCTCCGGCAGGTTGATACAGATGGAAAATCAGTATTGTCACCTATCGTAAGGCTGAACATAGGTAC
>JANPJW010000204.1:0-2685 GCA_031425715.1 Chitinophagaceae bacterium
AACCGTAAAGATTTGAAAGATTTTTTTCATAAGATTTTTTTTGATTAATAAAACAATAATTCTAAATTATCGAGAATTCTTATTCAACCATTTTTGAATAGTACAATTGAAGCAATAGTTAGTACAAATGTTAATGAAATCATAAAACTCCCCATCTGTACTTAGCGTTAAGCAAAGCGCTCTGCGAGTATTAAGCCCCCGTTGGCGTCCTTAACTTTATAACCACCTCCATAGCAAGCCTTCTTAATGAAGCCGATGCCTTTGTTGATGAGCGGATGAGGATGAAGCTATGAGCAGTAACCACCCAAGTAGGGATAGGCTTAGCACGGAAGCCTCGTCTCATTTGTGCACCAGGAGGGCGCAAGCTTACTAAAAGAACAGAGTAGACGCTGCGCTTAACTCATGGCTTACCCCGCATTTTATGACTGCGGTTTGTTGGGCAAACTCTACAATATAAACATAAGTGAGGCGGTTGCCATGCATAAGGTGAGACGGTATAGCTACCCTTAATTTTACTATTAATAAACTAAACGCCGCCGGTTAAAAAACCAAGCGACAGAGAAGATTTTTGAGAATATTAATGGAGTCAGTCAGTTATTCTGAGGCGGTATTTATTTGGCATATATCTACGCCAGAAAAGTTGTCTATTCAAATTCATTTGCAATGAACTTTTGTAAACCTATTTTGGGAGAAGACACACAGTTTATCTGAGCGAAAATTGCGTGAGACATGCACCGGGGCTAAGAGCTGCGGCATAGACAGTAGTAGCTGCCGCAATAAAATGATTTGTAGTATAGTAAAGATTGCTGCGGTACCTGCCTTTGCTGACAGGCTACTAAATGCAGCCCCGACAAATGAACAATAGCGGCCAAATGATCAACTCTCCAAAAAAAATATTTCCGACCCTTGGGAAGTAAATGTTTTATCAACTTTTTTAGAAACATATATAATTGAAGTTGCAAAAACTTGGCTTTGATTAACTCTGCGTACAGATGGAGCTTGCAATACGTTCCAGCTTTCAAAACTTTGTTACGTATAGTTTGTTTGGATTGCGTGCCAGCTTCGGCACAACCATTGCATTAGGTGATGAGAACTTAAAATCAATCATTATGAAAAGAAAATTTTTATTATTTGCTATGGCGCTTTCGTGCATAGCAAGCAGCTTCGCCCAAACTCCTGAAAGATACACGGTATCAGGTGGTATTCTTGGGGCAGCGAATTATTCAAGCTTCAGGTTATCCGATGATATACCTGGTACAGATACAAAATTTAAATTCGGATATGCCCCAGGTGTGTTTATCAATTTCCCATTGGGCAATGTACTATCCCTCGAGTTACAGGGCCAATATTCCCGTTTAGGCGGTGAGTATGAAAGAAATAATGTAAAAACCTTAAACCAGGAGTTGACTTATCTGTCAGTACCTGTTTTCTTTAAGATTCATACAGGTAGGGCTTTTGCGATTGACTTGGGTGCGCAGGCTGATTTTTTGCTTAAAGCAAAAAACAAAACTTTGCCTGTAGCAGTTGATAATGAGAACGATTTTGAACACAATGTGTTTGGACTTATGGGAGGTCTGGAATTTTTTCCCCGCAGCCGTGTTACACTTTTTGGGAAATATGTACGTGGGATAAAAAGAATTGATGAATCTGAAAGCCTTCAACCACGCCGCTATAACCAACAAATACAGGCAGGCTTAAAATTAAAACTGTTTGGATCTCGTGTAAATGCTGCCTTGCCGCAATTGCCTATGGTACCTGTAGTTTTAGATCGTGATGGTGATGGTGTGCTTGATGGGGATGATAAATGTCCTGATGTTGCAGGTTTAACTTCATTGCAGGGTTGTCCTGACAGGGATGGGGACGGAATTGCCGATGGGGAGGATAAATGTCCTGATGTTGCGGGTGTTGCAAAATACCAAGGTTGCCCAATACCTGATACTGATGGTGATGGTGTAAATGATGAGCAGGATAAATGTCCAACTGTAAAAGGTTTAGCTCGTTATCAGGGTTGTCCTATACCGGATACTGATGGTGATGGTGTAAATGATGAAGAAGATAAGTGTCCGACCCGTGTAGGCCCTGCAAGTAACCAGGGTTGCCCGGTAATTGCAAAAGAAGTAATTGAAAAAATAAACTTCGCTGCTAAGAATGTTTTCTTTTCTACAGGTAGCTTTAAATTATTGCCTAAATCTTTCACATCGCTTGATGAAGTTGTAAGATTGATGAAAGCTGATGAAACATTGATGATCGATATCGATGGTCATACAGATGCACAGGGTTCTGACGAGAGCAACCAGGTTCTTTCTGACAACCGTGCAGGATCAGTTAAAAATTATCTTGTGAGCAAAGGGGTAGCTGAGACTCGTTTAAAATCTGCCGGATATGGCGAAACAAAACCGGTTGCTGATAACACAACAGCTGCTGGCAGAGCAAAAAACAGAAGAACTGAAATGGTAGTAAGAAACTTCTAAGGTTTACTAAATATTTAAACAAAATGAACCCCTTGCTGTAGAAGCAAGGGGTTTTGTTTTTATTTGGGAGTTCCCTCTGCAAACGTGAGACGTTGATAACAACTAAGAGTGTGGGTTTGTGGGAAAATGTTGCGAGTTGGGGGAACTAGGAAATTAGCTAAAAGAACAAAAAGATAAAGAGGAAGAAAGGGAATTTGGAATTGGGAAGTATGCG
>JANPJW010000205.1:0-15847 GCA_031425715.1 Chitinophagaceae bacterium
ACAGGGATATTGTATTAAGCTCTGCTGCCGGTGCATTAATGGCGGTAAGCACCATCGTTGTTGCTATCAATGTAAGTATGCTGAAAGTAAAATAGTCTTCAAAAATAATTAAGCGGATGAACGACATACAACCTGTTATATTTTTTATTCCCCTTGTTGTATTAATTATCGTTTGCGTGTTATATTTCCACTTTTTAAAAAAAGCTGATCATAAGAAAACTTTTAAAAAGTTTATTTTTCTTATGATTGTTTTTGCATTCCTGTTGAATTTTGCCTGGGAATTAATTCAAATTCCATTATATAAAAATCCTGCTTACGATACCAGGCATATTGCATTTTGTGCATTAGCATCCCTGGCAGATGTTTTGATGGTGCTGCTCCTCTATTTTGGCCTTGCTTTTATTTTTAAAGAGCCGTTTTGGATACAGGATTTAAAATCCACACGGGTTCTCCTATTGGTTTCAATTGGGGGAGTAGGCGCTGTGTTATCTGAGATACGACACTTATCATTAGGCAGTTGGGGCTATGATAATTCAATGCCGCTCATCCCGGTAGTAAATGTGGGTATAGCTCCGGTATTACAATTTATGATATTGCCTCTGCTGATATATTTCTTAAGCTACAAGTGTCTAAAAAAATAGTGAATGTAGATGGTCGTTTATGCAGATTGTAGTAAAGCAATTGCTGGGGTAATCCAAACGAACGGGCTATTGATGGTAGCAAGATCGGTTTTCCCTAAATTTATTGAGAAAGGAAAATTAATGGTCAATACCTGCTCCGGGGGTATGGAGCCCTACTGATCAGCTGTGGCGTAAATGAATAAGCAATTGTCAATAGGATTATACTAGATTCTCAATGAGGATTAGGAAGTTGCCAGCAACGCTGTCACTAAAAAAAGGTAATCGTTTAACTGTTGTTTCCAATAAGTCCAGGAAATGGAAAGCCATCCGAGTATTAATTAAATTCTCTTAAAAATGAATAGTACTGATAAAATTTTCCATAAAATGGGTTGATATTCCGCCCGTTTTCTCCATCAAATCCTGCTTCGGCAGGATTTTCTTTTGCATAGATATTTGTTCAGAATCCAGTTATCTCAGCAACCCAGCTGCCCATTCAATTGCGTACCGGGATTTAAAATATTTAACCCGCAACTCCACCTGCTTTTGGAGCAGTTCTAAAACCTTTGTTTCCCTGGTATTGATTAAAAACAAACTACTTTCTCCCTGGTTGAATTTTAATTCTTCATTGCGTAGCAGCGAGAAATAATTGTTGTACATATTTTGAGTAGTTTGCAATTGCTGTTGCAATAGAATATTCTCGTTGTAATAACTGCGGATTTTATTTTCAATTTGCCAACGCTTCCTTGCAAATTCCAAATCTGTTTCTTTAATTTTTAATTGTGTTTTTCTATAATCGCCGCGGCCTTCCCTAAAAAACAACGGAACCTTAAATTGAACACCCCACTTGTAATTGTTTTGGAGTAGCATGGCATCGACACCCTTTAATACATAATAGTCCCTGTTTAGTAAATTGGCATTTAAATTTAATGTTGGCAACAGGCTTTGAAACTTTAGTTTACGTTCTACTTCCAGGCTGTTCAATTTAAACTGGTATGTTCTGATCAAAGGGTTTTGTTCAGCTGACAATTGAACCAATGCCTCTAAAGGTTGCGGGGCAATATTTCTGGCAAATTGAACGGTATCAGGGGCAGATTGCAGGGCAAGTTCATACGGCCTGTCATTGGGCAGCCATAAATAATTTGACAATTCTATGCTAGTATTGTTTAGTTGCAGCAATGCTTCCGATTGTTGTAGCTGGTAATTTTGAACCTGGGTAAAAGCTTCAATTGTATCAATGGCAGCCCGGTCGCCGTTGTTGTAAGCAATACGCACTAATCGCAAACGGTTATTGGCTACATCTACAAATTTGCCATAGATGTTGTATAACTGGAAGGCACCCGCCCATTGCCAATAGCTGGTATAAGCATTGAACAACAAATCGTTTAGAATGGCCAATCGCTCTTGTTCACTTTGGCTCCTGAATATTTTAGCCTGCTGTAGTACAGCTCTTCGTTTGTCCATCAAAAGACCTTTGGCCAGGGGAATATCTAAGCCGAGGTAACTGGTTCTGCCGGCTGTCGCCTCCTCGTTTAGAAAATTTCCACCGTTGCTCTCCAGTCCTGTCTTGATGTCTATTCCTACAGGCGTCGGAATCTTTAACTCGGGGTTGTTGTAGTTGTAATAATTTTTTCCGTCGAAAGTTTTTCTGTTGGCATCTACATTCACAAAAGGATCAAATCCTCCCTTGGCACTAAGCAGTTCAGCATTGGCAATTTTAATCTGGATGTCGGCCTGTTTGGCAATAGGATGATACAATCTTATTTGCTGGATAAAATCTTCTGGTGTAAGTACATCCTGCCCCAATGCCTGGGAGTATAAAGGCTGACTTCCCAAAACACCAATCATTAAAACAAGCAAATACTTTTTTGTGAACATGGATGACATACTTGATATTCAAAAACTATTTTTCTTTACTCGTGGTTACTTCTTTAGCAGATTCTGCTATGTAATATTCTGGGGGAAATCCATTGATATTTCTCCAGAGTTCATAATAAATGGGCACATCTTTTAAGAGCGCAATACCGTTTGCGCCGCCACCCATTTTTAATTGCTTTGGCCAGGGTTTATCCTGCTGGTCTTCAATTACCAAAACCCTGAATTTTCCATTGTAACTTACCGAGGTTTCTATGGCAGTTACCTTGCCACCAAAGGTTCCATAACTACTCTTTGGCCATCCACTAAACACAATCACCGGGAAGCCATCAAATATGAAACGTACTTTCTGGTTCAAAGAAATGAGCGGTAAATCCATCGGTTCAACAAACATTTCTACTGCATATTTTATATGGTCTGGTACAATCTCTACCATCATTTCGCCTTCTTTTACCATTTCGCCAATACCCGCTTTTTTGGCTTTGGTTATTTGTCCGCTTTGAGGTGCGGTTATATAGTACAGTTTGTTGCGGGCATCGTAATTAGAATACTGGTTTTTAAGTTTAGACACTTCGGCTTCGGTACTTGCAGCGCTGGACAGCGAAGAGAACCTTTCGCCTTCTGCTTTTGATATTTTATCTGTGTAGTCTTGTATCGCTGAGTTTTGTTCTATGCGTAAATTGGTGAGCTCCTGCCTGTCTTGTAACAACTTATTATTGCTGCTGTTTACTTTAGCCAATCCATTCTGGTAATTCACTTTTCGTTTCTCAAATTCGCTGAGTGAAATTGCACCGCTATCCAACATTATTCTTGCGCCATCTATCTGTCTTTTATATACATTCAGTTCATTGGTTGCCGCTAGTAAATCTGCTTCATCTGTCTGCACTTTTAATTGTTGCTGAGCAATTTTATTGTCCAGGGATTGCAACTTTAATGTTCTGCCTTTTGCCAATGCCTCTGCCTGTGTGATGGTTGTGTTGGCCTTATTGTTATAGGCTTCAATACTTTGTTGTTTGGCATTTATCTGTTGCTGTGTGCGCTCTAATAGCTGCGGGTCAAAGTAATCAACCTTTACCTCTCCCAGTTGCAAAATGGTATCGCCGGCTTTCACAAAATCACCTTCATTTACATGCCACTTAATCACCCTGCCTGCTATAATACTGTTTAACTCCTGCGGTCTCTGGTCCTGGGCCAAAGTGGTGATGGATCCCTTGGCTCGTATATTTTGCGTCCACGGCAATAGCATTAACGGAATCAGTAAAAGCAATAGCCCCCAAAGCCATCGCTTTGCACTGCTGTGGCGATGTATCCGGTAAATTTTACTAAAGGAGGTAAGACGGCTGCTCTCCGTGGCATCTTCAATATTACTGGTTAAATACTTATTCATTGTTGTTGCATTTATTTAATTAACCATTTCCCCCGTGCGGCTTAGCACCAACACCTGGTCGCAATACTTGCCCAGTCGTTCGTCCTGCGAAGCAATCAACACGGTCACGTTCTTGTTTTCATTAATGTGCAAAATGGTGTTTGTTCTATGTGGTTCTTCCAGGTGATCGAAGGGTGCCTCCAGGAGTAACAGGCGATGCTCCCCCAATAGCGCACGCATGAGTAATATGTTTTTGCGATCTCTATTGGAAAGTTTAAGGCCCACGGGTTGTAAAACAGTATCATAGCCATCTTTGTACGACTGTACAAAGGAAGTAAGGCCTACCAACTCCGCCATTTTGGTCACTTGTTCTATGCTAATTTTATCACTACCCATGGTGATATTTTGTAACAGCGTTCCATTAAAAATATCCTGGCTGCCCAGCAGTATTCCGGTGAGTTGACGCAGGCTTTGCAATTCGTAGTTAGCCGCCGGTATACCATCAATTAAAATGCTACCCCTGTAGGATGTAAATGCACCGGTGAGTAAGCGCAAAATAGTTGATTTTCCAGCACCTGACACACCCTTAAACTGTACCATTTGCCCCGCTGCTATGGAAAAACTTACATTGTTTATTACAGGTTCTTCATTAAGGTAGCCAAAACTAACCTGGCTAAATTCTATAGACACTGCTTCCTTTTTGGATGGCAGCATCAAACTGCCACTTTTTTCCCTTTCTGCTTCCGTAACGTTGCTCAGTTTTTCAACGGAAACCATCGCCTCATAAATAGAATCGAGGTTGGTAATTAATTTTTCAATGGAGGCAATGATGGCTAGGATGATAATGTCTGCCGCTATAAATTGGCCAATGTTTATTTGCTGATTTATTAAAAGGTACGAGCCCAGTATAAGCATGGCTGCCGTTATAATTATCTTGAAGGAAATAAGACTCCAAAACTGGGTGACTAATATTTTAAAGTGCTGTGTGCGGGCAGTTAAATAATTACCCACTAACTCATCTGTTTTTATAAGGTGAAGGGAAGTGCCTTTTGTATATTTAAACGTTTTTACCGTTCGGGCTACATCTTGCAACCATGCAGCTACCCCATACTTATATTTACTGGCCATTAAGGCAGTCATCAAACCTTGTGGTGAAGTAAAGCGGATAATAGACAAAACAATTACAAGCAGAAACAAACCAAAGCCGATGAAAAAGGGGTGATAAAATGCCAGGATAATTAAGCCGAGTATAACCTGTATGGAAGCTGCCGGAAGATCTATGAGGAGTTTGTCCATTGCTTTTTGCAATGAAAAGGTCTCAAAATATCGATTGACCAGTTCTGGTAAATACTCCTTGTCAAGCTCTTCAATGTTTAGTTTTGGTAAACGGTCTCCAAACTCCAGTGAGTACCTCACAAATAATTTTTGCTTCAATTTCTCAATTATCTGCAGCTGCCTTATCTGCAACAGACCGTTGATAGACACTCCAAATACTACCAGTACTATTAGCACAACAATAGATGTAGAAATGCTTCCAGCCATCACAAAATTGATGATGGATTGTATGCCCAGGGGCAAAGAAAGTTGTACCAAACCGGCGAGCAAGGCAAAAATATACACTACAACAATATCCTTCTTGTCCAGCATCAATACCTTGTGCAGCTTGTAAATAGATTTTGTAATAGACACTGTTTTCTCTTGCATAAATAGATGGTGGTTAAACCTGCTTTAGTGATCGCCCGCGAAGATAGGGATATTATTTCAAATGATAGTAATACTATCTTGTTGAGCTTTGTCACCCCGTTAAGTAGATGAGGTTATCTTAGGACGCTTTTGCAGGGTAAGAAAACGGTAGGGGAGAGGATTGATGTGTTTCGGAGGGTGAGTGTTTATTGTATAAGGATCATTTGAGGAAAAAACTGTTGAATTAAATTTTGCTTTGCCGGTCATTTTCCTACCATGATGGCTTTTGCAAAGAGTCTCTTTGTAAGCAATTATCGGAATGAGGTATTGCATTTTGGATGCTGGCTTTATACTTTTGATAAATTCCTAAATCACTTATATGAAAATGCTATCTGCAAAAGGTCTTGTTTTTGTTTTCGCCATGTTTAGTTGCACCTGTGGCATAGCCCAAACCGATACAGAGTTTCCACCCGGTTTTGTAATGTACGCAAAAATACACAACGGTATGATCACCAATTTTCACCGTGCTTCAGACCTTTATGTGGGAGGCTTTCAATTGGTACCCCAGGTGACGCTTTTGCCGGGCAAGTTGAGAGCTGGTTTGATAGCAGGCGCATTTTATGGCGCCAAAAATTTCGAAGGTCAGTTTGGCCCGACGATTTCGGTAAAATTAAAAACGTTTAATGCAGGGCCCTTTGGCAGTGCTGCCAATTTGCAGCTCACCGGAGACCATATCTGGGGCACGGGCAAGCAGCAATTGGTTGGCGGAGGTATTCATTTGGACCTGTTAAACAAATTGCTGTTTGGCTTTACCGCTCACAGGGATTATAAATTTAATACCTGGTGGTTACAAACGGCGCTTGGCCTTCGCATCAGTAAAATTAAAAAGACAAAAGAACCGTTCAACGAATAAACGACATTATATGAGCAGAGCATTGGTAATTAGCGGGGGTGGTTCCAAAGGAGCCTTTGCGGTAGGAGTCATTAAAAGACTTTTAAAAGAATATCCCAGCCTTGATTTTGATATTTATGTAGGTACCAGCACCGGTTCCCTCATAGCGCCGCTGGCAGCAATGGGCGCCTACGATTTGCTTGAAGAATTATATACCAGCATCAAAACAAGCGATATCATTAACAAGGGTAATCTTGGCGACCGCCTTACCCAGCATTCAATTTTTGATGCCAACCCATTATGGGAGCTTATTGAACAGTATTACAACGACAACAACTATCAAATACTCCAGCAATCGGGCAAAAAAATATACCTTACCACCACCTGCCTGCAAACCAGTGAGCTGGTAGTTTTTACAAATGAACCTGCCCCTGCTCTATCTCAACATTACGAGGTAAAAACGTTGTTGAATGCAGATCATTTTCGCAAGGCCGTTATGGCCTCAGCCTGCCAGCCGGTATTTATGCCACCTATAAAAGTTAATTTGAAGGTACCTGGCGAAGCGCATCCCCACTACCAATTTGTAGATGGCGGTGTTAGAGAATACGCAGGTATTCAAATGGCCATAGACAATGCTGCAATAGAAATATTCACCATCCTCTTATCAACAGGGCAGAAGGTGCTGCTGGATACAGAGTTTAAAACCATCTTCCCTATTCTGCAGCAAACCATTGATATTTTTACAGAAGATGTTGGCAAGAACGACCTCATTATCCCCGGGCAATATAATGAGGCGCTGCAGTATATAGAGGCTGTAAAAAATAAAATGAAAAAAGCAGGGATTGCAGAAGCCACCGTGAATGAATATTTTAGAATAAAGGGGGATGGCAATCCCTTTGAGAATAAACGGCCATTAAAGCTCTATAATTTTCGTCCGGAAAAGCCACTGGGAGGCGGCCCGGGTGGGTTAACATTTGACTCTGCCGAAATGAAAAAAATGATATCGGCAGGTCAGAAAGTGGGCAGTGATTTTATTGCCTCACTCCCGCCCGGAGATATTACCTGGGCATAAGAATTATTGTGGCTCATTTTAAGGGGTCACTGGTTTCCGATTAGATAGCGGTACGCTGGAAGTGCCGCTATTTTTAGGATGAAAAACTTCCTGAAATATTACAATACGTCAATTCGTTTTTGGTCTTTCTTTTTTAGAATAGAAGGGGGCAGGCATTGTTGAATTTCTGCCCGCAGTAACTCAATTAATTTTCGCTTCACAAAACTTTTAAGTGTGACCATACTAATCTCCCTTGCCGGCGCCGGATGCTTGAAATAACGAAGCATTTTCTTTTTCGCTCCACTCAGGTCCAGCGTCGCAAGTTCCGGCAACAATGTGATACCCTGGTTTTGTTCTACGAATCTTTTCAAAGTTTCAATACTCCCGGTTTCGTATTCAAAATGCTGGTCAAAAGCAGCATTTTTTTGTAACTCACAAAGGTTGAGCACCTGGCTGCGCAGGCAATGACCTTCTTCTAACAGCCACAGTTTCTGTACATCTATATCGGCAGGCAGCAAAAATCTTTTGGTAAAAATCTTTTCTCTTTTTGAAACATATGCTATGAATTCTTCGTAAAATAAAACCTCTTCTACAAGTTCTTTTTCGTTCAATGGCGTAGCCATGATGCCTGCATCCAGCGTTCCATTTTTTAAACGCCTGATGATCTTTTCTGTAGTGAGTTCGCTAATGGAAATTTTTACCCCCGGGTATTTCTTAATAAAACTATTCAGGAAAATAGGCAGCAGGTAAGGCGCCAGGGTTGGTATGATGCCAATCTTTATATGCCCTCCCACATCTTCTTTTTGATGTTGAATGAGTTCCTTTATACTACTCGCTTCTGATAGTACCTTCCTGGCTTGTTCAATCACGAGAGCACCTACTTCTGTGGGAACTATCGGATAGCTGTTGCGGGAAAAAATACTGACCTTAAGCTCACTTTCCAGTTTTTGTATCTGCATGCTGAGCGAAGGCTGCGTGATAAAGCAATGTGATGCAGCTTTACCAAAGTGTCTATAATTGTCTACCGCCACGATATACTCAAGTTGTTGTAAAGTCATTATATAGTTTTAAACTATGGTGAGGGCAATTCAATGTTTTAAAAGTATGACTATTTTGTTACCCCCGTTTCTTTAGCGGTGCTGTTTTTCCTTCCAACTACATAAACACATCTCAAAAAATGCAACAGTGTTGGCATTTATATTTTGCGGTACTTTGTATAAGTATGGATAAGAAAACGACGGTAGTAAAAAAAGAGATTGAATTTTTAGAGGGACCGCAGAGCAGGTGGAAAGAATTTAAATTTACCATCAGTGTGGTAATAGATTTTATTCGTGGTTTCCGTGCACTTCACTACGCAGGGCCTTGTGTGGCCATCTTTGGCTCGGCCCGCTTTAAAGAAGATCATATTTATTACAAGAAAACGGAGGAGATTGCTGCAGAGGTAGCTAAACTCGGGTTTACAATTATGACAGGTGGTGGACCCGGCATTATGGAGGCCGCCAACAGGGGAGCCAAAGACGTGGGTGGCCGAAGCGTGGGGTGCAACATCATTTTGCCACACGAACAGCATTACAATCCCTATCTGGATAAATCTGTGAACATTGAGCACTTCTTTGTAAGAAAAACCTTGTTGATAAAATACTCCTACGCCTTTATTGTGATGCCCGGCGGCTTTGGTACGCTCGATGAACTTTTTGAAGCCATCACCCTTATTCAAACCAGGAAGATATACGAGTTCCCTATTATTATTTTTGATGTTGCCTACCACAAAGATCTTATAGAACATATTGAACGTATGCGGCAGGAAAAAACCATCTCCGATGAGGACCTGCAGCTGTGCCTGTTTACAGACTCTGTAGCGGAAGCAGTTGCACACTTGCAGGTAAACAGTATCAATAGATTTGGTTTAAAAGCCGAACAGAAAAGAGCAAGGTTTCGGCGGGCTTTTGGAAAATAATTCTTTTAAGTTTTCTTATATTTAAATCTGGGTATAAAGTCTATCCATCGAATGGTTTCATTTTTTGAAAAAGAATATTCATTAAAATAGTTTTAAGTGCTTCTGGCATTTTCAAAAAGATGCGCACGAAACAGTAATGAATACATAAAAATTAGGGGGGTAAAATCATTTCAGGGGCTCGTTCACCAAATAGATGGAGCAAAGTGCGAAAACGACAATGCCCTACACGAGCGAAGGTTGATGAGGTGTTTAATAAGCTAGATTGCCATTTTAAAATAACGATTATGACCTTACACCAATTCAACCAACTACCTTCCGATACTGCCAAAGAACTGCTGGCCACAACCTGCGGTTCAGCAAACTGGCAAACGCAAATGATGCAAAGTTTTCCCTTTGCAGACGAAGCTACCCTTGTGAAGCGGGCCATGGAGGTTTGGTATTATGGCTGCTCCCGAGAGGACTGGCTGGAGGCGCTAAGCCAACATCCGAAAATTGGCGACTTTAACAGTCTTGCCCAAAAATTCCCCAAAACCCGCCACCTTGCTGGCGATGAGCAGGAAACGGTGCAGGCTGCACCACAGGATGTAATTGCACAACTAAGTCATGCCAATGATTTGTATGAGGCGAAATTCGGTTTTATTTTTATCGTATTTGCCACCGGTAAATCTGCAGAAGAAATGTTGCGCTTGCTTCAAGACCGCAGTCCCAACAATTCAGAGGAGGAGCTCATCATCGCTATAGGGGAGCAGTTGAAAATTACACTGCAACGTTTTAAAAAAATCATTACAGAGGGCGATTGGCAGCAAGTATCACCCAGCCAGCTCAGCACACATGTACTGGATGCCAACCAGGGTAAACCTGCGGAGGGCATGAGTATTCGCCTGATGCATTTTGTAAACAATGCCTGGTACACTTTGGCACAAGGTGTTTCCAACAGAGACGGACGCCTTGGCGACATGCTGCCCGTAGAAAAAAAAGTAGTGCCCGGCAATTACAAGTTGGTATTTTTTACCGCTCCTTATTTTGCTTCGCAGGGCATCACAGGGTTTTATCCTAAAATAGAAATAGATTTTACCGTTTCTGACGGTAGTCATTATCATATTCCCCTACTGTTAAGCCCGTTTGGATATTCTACGTATAGGGGGAGTTGATCTTAAAAGGTTTGAGAAGTTTGAGAAGTTTAATAGGTTCAAGAGGTTCAATGTTCAAAGTTTTTATTGTTTTGGAACCTTTCAAAGTCTAAAGTGCTTCGGAGGTATTTGCACCCATGCTCTCATGCTGAGGCACGAAGCATCTACTTCATCCAGCCATAAGATACCTTCTGCCTGAGCTACGTCATCATAATCTGAGGTGCTTTTCAAATAATCGTGGGTATGGCAGGGTATCCTTATTTCACGTTAACATTGAAAAACAATGCGGAAATTTCTCTCGACGAAAAGCTTTCTCTGAATAGAATTGAACATTGTATTTGGCAACCAAAAATTGCATCTATTTTTACGAAAAAATAAAAAGATATGTTGAAGCAAAAAATTTTAGTCTTATCCTTTTTAATGGTATCAATGGCACAGGGGCAGAAAGTCTCATTTACGGAATATGACCTTAAAAATGGATTGCATGTGATACTGCACCAGGATAAATCGGCCCCGGTGGTGGTTACTTCTGTGATGTACCATGTGGGGAGTAAAGATGAAGTTCCCACCCGTACTGGTTTTGCTCATTTTTTTGAACATCTTTTGTTTGAAGGAACAGAAAATATAAAAAGGGGTGAGTTTATGAAAATTGTGAGCAGTAAAGGAGGTAACAACAATGCGAACACATCGCAGGACAGAACTTTCTATTACGAAGTTTTTCCTTCCAACCAACTTGAAACCGGCCTCTGGCTGGAGAGCGAGCGCATGCTGCACCCGGTGATAAATGAGATAGGTGTAAAAACACAGAATGAAGTGGTGAAAGAAGAAAAAAGGCTTCGGGTAGACAATGCACCTTATGGCAATATACTGAGCGAAGTAATGAAACGTCTCTTTGTAAACCATGGTTACAACTGGGTGCCTATTGGGAGTATGGAACACCTGGATGCTGCCACTTTGGACGAGTTCAAAGCTTTTAATAAAACGTACTACACCCCAAACAATGCGGTGCTTGTAATAGCTGGTGATATTGATATTGAAAAAACAAAAAAAATGGTGGAAGCCTATTTTGGCGAAGTGCCTGCCGGGGTTCCACTGGAAAAGAAAAATATTGTAGAAGCTCCCATCACTGTGCAGATAGTGGATACTTTTTATGACAACAATATACAGATACCGGCCATCATAACGGGCTACCGAACCCCGGGGATGACAAGCAAAGAGTCTGTTGCCTTACAACTGGCTTCGGACGTATTGAGCCAGGGCGCAAGCAGCCGGATGTATAAAAAAATGGTAGACGAAAAGAAGAACTCCCTGCAGGTAGCTTCTTTGAATTATGCCCTGGAAGATTATGGCGTGTATCTAACGTTTGCTTTGCCCAGCGGCAATGTGAAGCTGGATACTTTGCTCAAAGACATGGATGAAGAAATAGTGAAACTACAAACAGGACTCATCAGCGAAACCGAGTTTACCAAAATCAGGAATCAATATGAAAACAATTATATCGGTAAAAATGCCCGCATGCTCGGCGTTGCGGAGAACCTGGCAGCTGGTTATTCTTTTCATAATAAAAATACCAACAACATTAATGAAGAGCTGGAAGAGGTAAGAAAAGTAACCAGGGAAGATATACAGGAGGTGGTAAAAAAATACCTAAACCCGAATCAAAGAGTCGTTATTTATTACCTCCCAAAAAAATGATCACTAACCACATTAATCTTATTATATGAATAAAATACTTTGTTTATTGAGTGCCTTTGTTTTGTCGCAGTCTATATATGCACAAGAGTTAGATCGTAGCAAACCGCCAAAGGCTTCCGCTCCCGCCCCGCTTTCAATCCCCGACCCTGCCACTTTCACCTTGCCCAATGGCATTACGGTGATTGTAGTAGAAAACCACAAGCTGCCAAAGGTTACTGCAAGTCTGTTTATAGATGCAGGACCAGTAGCAGAGGGAAGAAAAGCCGGCGTGATGGGCCTCATGGGGCAAATGCTTTCTGAGGGAACTACAAAAACACCAAAGCTAAAATTTGATGAGGCCATTGACCTCATCGGCGCCAATGTAAATTTATATTCAGGTGGAGGTTCTACATCTGCCCTCACCCGTTATTTTGAAAAAGCTTTCTTATTGATGGCCGAAGGGTTGCGCTATCCTTCCTTCCCAGCAGCATCATTTGAAAAATTAAAAACACAATCCCTTACCGGTTTGAGAGCTGGCGAAAGAAGTGCCGCTGCTATTTCGGGTAGGGTAGTGGGGGCTTTGGCTTATGGTAAAACCACCGCAATGGGAGAGTTTGAAACCGAGGAAACCATCAAAGGACTTACGCTGGAAGACGTGAAAGAATATTATAGAAATTACATTACCCCATCCCGCTCATACCTCACTTTCGTAGGCGATATCACACCCGGTGCTGCCAAATCCATTGCTATCAAGGCTTTTGGAGATTGGAAAGGAAAAAAGCTGGAACTCCCGGTAATTAAAAAGGCAGAGAATGTAAAAACTACCGAAATAGATTTTGTAGATCTGCCGTCCGCAGTTCAAACTGAGATACGTGTAACCAACCTTATCAACAACCCAATGACCAATCCTGATTATCATGCTTTATTGCTGGCAAACCAGGTGCTCGGCGGTGGGTTTGAAGGCAAGCTATTCATGAATTTGCGGGAAAAACGTGGGTTCACTTATGGGAGTTATTCTAATGTTGAGGCCAGCCGTTTTCAAAGCTTGTTTACTACCAGTGCACAGGTGAGAACCGAAAAATCTGACAGTGCCATAGCAGAAATGTTCATAGAGCTGGAGAACATGCGAAACGGTAATGTAACTGCGGAGGAGTTGGAAGTGGCAAAGGCTAAAGTAAATGGTAGTTTTGCCCTTGGTTTGGAAGATCCTGCCCGTGCTGCAACCTACGCTTCTAATATTCTCATCAACAATCTTTCTAAAGACTTCTACCGCACTTACCTGCAAAAAATAAACAGCGTAACGATTGCAGATGTAAAAAGAGTTTCTAACAAGTATTTCAGCACCGCCAACAGCCGCATCGTACTGGTGGGAAACGGGGCAAAGATATTGCCCACCCTCAGTCGCTTGGGTTATGCCGTTAAGCAATATGATAAGTATGCAACGCCCATTGAAGAAAAAGAAAAAGAATCGGTTGTGAATACATCACCCGCTTCGTCGGAACCTATCTCTGCATTTAAACTGATTGAAGATTATTTGCAGGCCATTGGTGGAAAGGAAGAGGCTAAAAAAGTTACCTCTCTAAAAAGCTCCCTTTCTATGGAAATGATGGGCCAGCAAATAGCAGGAACCGACATTAGGCTGGCACCAAACAAACAAGCAACCGAACTTAAAATGGGCGCAATGACGGTTTACAAAAAAGTGTTTGATGGCACAAAAGGATACCAGGGGCAAATGGGACAAAATAAAGATTTTGATGAAAAAGAAATCAAGGAGGCACTGGATGAGAGGGCTGTTATCCCGCAGTTGTCTTACATTGGTACAGACTTTACCGCCTTGTATCTTGGCACCGGCAAAGTGGGCAACGAAGATGCCTATAGGTTAAAAATTACCAAGCCAAGTGGCAAAACCATTGTGGAATATTATTCTATCAAAACAAGGTTATTGTTGCGGGAAGAAAGCACTACCACCACCCCACAGGGAGAGGTTACGGTAACAACAGATTACAGCAATTATAAAAAAGTAGGCAAGCTATTATTTCCGTTCACCATTACCCAGCTTGCCGGCGGGCAGGAAGTTATTATGAATACCACAGACATAAAAGTAAATGAAGGCGTAACAGACGCTGACTTCAAGTAGGCAGCATTGCCAGCATTGATATAAAGGCGGTGCCAAAAATATTGCATAGCAGCAACAGCTTCACGAGCAAGGTTGCTGCTTTTTTGTTGGCTCTAATTGCTGTACTGCTGTTACCTGGTAAATTAGCTAATAAAGTGGACGCTGGATTCTTAGCTGGATAAAATTTTGCCGGCTGCTTTCATTGCCCATTGCCGACCGCTTCATCCCGCATCTAGCATCCATCCGTTAGCTATCGGATCCAGTATCCAGCATCCAGAAAGTTTATGCAGCACCTAACTCTATTTGCCATTGTATGTATATTTGGTAAACAGGCTCCACTCACAAACCTTGGGGGTCTGGTATTTTAAAGCCACCATAGAATGATAGACAGAGTAAAGATTTTAAAAACTGAAATTTTATCAGACAACTGGTATACACTTCGAAAAGTAACCTACGAGTTTTCTAAAAGCAATGGCTCTGTGCAAACACAGAACCGGGAGGCCTATGACAGGGGAAACGGGGCGGTGATCCTGCTGTACAACAAAGAATTAAATACCGTAATCCTCACAAGACAGTTTCGCCTCCCAACTTTTTTGAATGGCAATGAAAGTGGGATGTTGATTGAAGCCTGTGCGGGACTCCTGGATAAGGACAATGCAGAAGACTGCATCAAAAGAGAAACCGAGGAAGAAACCGGGTACAAGGTAACCCACGTTAAAAAAATTTTTGAAGCGTATATGTCGCCTGGTTCTGTAACAGAAATTTTGTATTTTTTTATTGCTGAATATGCAGCATCCATGAAGGTTACAGATGGCGGTGGTATTGCACACGAGGAAGAAGATATAGAAGTGTTGGAATTTAATATTAACACAGCCATGAGCATGATAGCAACAGGAGAAATAAAAGACGCAAAAACAATCATGTTACTGCAATACATAAAACTGCATAACATACTTTAAACGCCATGAATCCAAAAAATTAAAGCCACTCTCCAGGCGTTTACCTTGTTGCAAGATGCAATAATAAAATATGCAGAAGCTTGTTACTTGCCAGAACTTCTTGGAGGAAGCGTTGCCGAAAATTTGCTTGGTTCTTTTTTTTAAAAAGAAAGTTTGCAGAACAGGACTTTTAATCCATCATTCAGAAGCAAGGGGCCCATGCAGCATATGCTAGTTGGTAAGTTATGAGCTTCACCTCCTGGACCTGGGGCAATGCTTGAATGCATCGTTCGGTCTTCGCGGCCGATGCGCTCCCTTTCATGGGTGAAGAAGCCGGGGAGTGAGCACGCAAAAGCAACTTTTTATTTATATATTTAGTTTCAGTATGATCAGCCTATACGGATTATAAAAAAGGTAAAATGCCCATCAGAGAAGCTACGATGCACGACATTCAACAAATTCAAATAGTGCGCAACGCTGTAACAGAAAATACCCTTTCAGACCCCGGGCTTGTAACCGATGCCGACTGCCTGATATTTTTGACTGAA
>JANPJW010000206.1:0-2707 GCA_031425715.1 Chitinophagaceae bacterium
GAGCTTCGAAATCTCGTCCCGCCTCTTGCCCTAAGCTCTCAGCCCTTAGTTCTCAGCTTTCAGCTTTTCTCCTCATGTCCCTCGCCAAATACCGGCACGCCTTCCTCATCGGGCTGCAAAGCAACCTGATTTACCGGTGGAACTTTGGCCTGCGCGCGTTCTTTTCCCTCTTCCACCTCGTGGATCATCTTTGCCTCGGGTTTGTCAACGATCTTTCCTTCGCTGTCAAAATTCTTGTCATCAAAAGGAACAAACTCAAAAAAGATATTGTTGTTAAGCACAAGCTGCATTCCCCTTGTATCTTGTCGGTTCTGGTAGGCTAAAAAACCTTCACTGGCAAGGTAGGTTTCAATGTAAGTAATGGGCTTACCCAGCAATCTTTCAAACCCTTTTTTGTATGGTTCCATGGCTACGCCACCGTGTACATAAAAGGCAAGGTTCGGCCACAGCTCATGAATATTGTTGAGTTGGTAGCGTTCAATAATCTTTTCTAAACACAACTGCAACCAGGCGGGTACCCCTACTATGAATCCGATATCCCAGTTGGGGGCATTCTCCACAATTTCGTCGAGCTTTTTTGCCCAGTCTTTTTCCTTCGCTATTTTTTTGCCGGGTTTGTAAAGTCCCAGTCCCATGAACCAGAAGGGAATATTTTTTTGCTGAATGCCACTTAAGTCGCCGGCATAAAAAGTAGCACCTTTTTGCAACTGCGTGCTGCCACCAAGCAGGAGCCAACCCTTGCCTATAGAACTGCGTGGGATGTGGTCGTACTTAGTGAGTGTAAATAATTGTTTTAAACTTGTGATAGTGTTGCTGCGTATAAGATCTTTTGTAATGGGTATGTATTTGCTGGAGGCTTCGCTGGTACCACTGCTCAATGCAAAAAAATTAATTACGCCGGGCCAACATACATCCGGCACACCTTCCAGGGTTTTGTGCCACCAATCGGCGTAGATCTTACTGTAGTTATAGGTGGGTACCTCCTGTTGAAATTTTTTACCAGGGTGCTTGCTCAATAAAATTTCATCGAATTTATTTTGCTGGCCAAACTGGGTAAAGCGGGCCTTCTTCAACAATTTCTTCAGCACCCTCAATTGCTGCCGCCGTGGATCCCTCAACGGAATATTCAGCGCTTTTGCAATCGATTTATTTAGCCTGATATCAAAAAGGGCCATTACCTAATGTTATTAATGAAGAGGAGCAAATATAGTTAATGGTAGCGAGCTATGTGCAGGGTTTTGCCGGAAGCTCTAGTTAAAAAATACAAGCGGTAAGGCCTTGTTTGTTCAGAAAATGTGAAAGGTCCTAAGGTAGTGAGCAGGGCTGAGAAAAGCAATTATAGCAATAGTCAGAATTCTTGCAGATAGTAATTGGTTGTTCAAAAAACAAAATTGATGGCTGCACTATTCGTTTGTGCTGTGCGGGGGTAACAAGCTCTTCGATAACAACTCTTGCATATATGACAATCCTTTTTCTTCTGTATAAGCAATATTTTGTTCGGGTACCTGGTCAATATCCGGATGGCTGTCTACCGCCTGGCTCACACTTTCTTCTCTTAAAAAATGCAGCATGGGGTAGGGCGAACGGTTCGTGTAGTTGGCAGGGTCATTTTCGTTGCTTCCGGCAAATAGGTATGCCGGATGAAAGCTGGCTACCTGGTAAATGCCTTCATACTCCTCTTGCACCAGTAAAGATTCCGCCATTTCTACCAGTTGCAGGTATTCATCAAAATTTGAAAAACTGCCGGGCAAAATCAAGAGCGAAGTTTCTGTTCCAGGATGCTCATCTAAATAATGCAGGGTGCTCGCTACTGCCTGGAGCGTAGACTCCATATCAGCGTTTCGTACTACCTCGTAAGAAATACTGTCACGCTTTACTTCCCGGGCAGCAAAGGGGCAAAAGTTGCATCCAACTACTACGTCGGTAATCCATTTCTTTGTTTGGGCAATAATTAATTTTTCAGCCTGCTGGTCCATGGTCTAAAATTAAGCGATGGTTTGAATGTAGAAATCTTCTACTTTTTTGCGGGCCCAGGGTGTTTTGCGTAAAAATTTTAAAGACGAGTTGATAGTAGGGTTGCTTGTAAAACAGTTTATTTTAATAACCGCAGCCAGGTGCTCCCAGCCAAAATGATGTACCAGTTCTGTCAAGATCGTTTCAAGTGTTTTGCCATGCAGCGGGTCGTTGCTCATCGTAAGGTAAAATTAAAAAGTAAAAATTCAAAAGCACGGAATATCCGAATTTAACTTTTGAATTTTTACTTTTGAATTATTAATTCGAAATCCTATTTCGCATTCTTCACATATTTCTCCATCCATTCAAACTGTTCTGCAAGCATGTGCAATACATTTTCTCTGCCGGCATAACCATGGCTTTCAAAAGGAAGGCTCACGTAGCGCACCGTTCCTCCATGCCCTTTGATAGCATTAAAAAGTCTTTCGCTTTGAATAGGGTAGGTGCCCGTATTATTGTCCATCTCACCATGTATCAGCAGCAAGGGTGTTTTTATTTTGTCTGCGAAACTAAACGGACTCATTTGATTGTATAGTTCAGGAGCTTCCCAATAAGTGCGGTCTTCATTTTGAAAACCAAAAGGGGTAAGCGAACGATTGTAGGCGCCGCTTCTTGCAAGTCCTGCTTTAAATAAATTGGTATGCGCCAGTAAATTGGCGGTCATGAATGCCCCATAGCTATGGCCACCCACAGC
>JANPJW010000207.1:0-3288 GCA_031425715.1 Chitinophagaceae bacterium
TTGGGCGTGGGTTTAATGGCTGGGGCCATATTATCTCACCTGGCCGTCATAGGTATAGAGTCGCAGGGCGATGGTGGGCAGTTGTTTATACTAGCTATCATAGTAATTGTGTGTTGCCTTATTGTGATGCTGTTGCACAAGAAAGAAGGCTTGTTATATTTAAATAAACTTTTTAAAAAAGGGAGTTTCCTAAAATACGTTTAAAATAATTTCCTGTATATTTCACTAAACTGCTTTACTATGATTTTTGCACCACTATGCCATCAGCTAAATTTACTCCATAGTCTTATTGGTAAACTTGCCAATGAGCAGTACCAGCAAAGAATACGGCATCTATCCAATGCAAGTATTGGTGAACACACAAGGCATGTTATAGAATTGCTGCAGTGTGCCATTACCGGTTATCAAACAGGTGAAGTAGATTATGTAAATCGGCAAAGAAATCTTGAGTTAGAGAACAATACACACGCTGCTGCAACAGAACTAAAACGCCTGGAAGCAGCTGTGCGCAAGGAAGATAAGCTAATCAACATAACGCTGGAGCAAACACAGGAAGCCGTGCCTTCCCCCGTTGTTACCAGCTATTTTAGGGAAATTATTTACAACACCGAACATGCCGTTCACCACCTGGCTTTGATAAAAGTGGCATTGGTAGAAATGAAATTGGATTTGGTGAGTAGCAATTTTGGTATGGCCGAATCTACCATTCAGTACAAGGCTTCCTTAACCACTGCTTAAACTTTTTACAAAAGTGTTATTGCTGTTTAATTTAATTTATCGTCTCAAATAAAAGTGCATGTGTACTGTAGTATTTATTCCGGGAAAGGGTTGTAATTATTTTGCTTCCCTTAGAGACGAAGCTCCTCAGAGGCCTAAGGCCAAAGCGCCAGCTATACTCGGTAGCAATGAGGTAAAATACCTGGCACCAATTGATGCTCTTGCGGGGGGCACCTGGATAGGAGCCAATGAGCTGGGCGCAATTATTATTTTGTTAAACGGAGCTTTTGAAAATCATGAACGAAAAAGCCCGTACGTAAAAAGCCGGGGTTTAATAGTAACGGAATTGTTGCAATCTGCTACGCCCCTTATGGACTGGAGCAAGTTGAATATGGATGAGATCGAGCCATATACCCTCATCATTTGGGCGGACGAACTGCTCTTTCAGTTGGTATGGGATGGAGAAAAAAAACACTCTATACCAGTAGACGAAAATAAGCCGCATATCTGGTCGTCTGCTACGTTGTACGATACGCCTGCAAAGGCGAAAAGAGAAGCACTGTTTCAAAACTGGATGCTGCAGCGGCCACGGGTTTCAAACGCAAGCCTGCTTCATTTCTTTAAGCAATTCAATGACCTGGATAATGGTTTCCTCGTAAACAGGAACGAACACTTGCAAACATTGAGCTACACCTATATGGAGACTAACGTAGCTGGCAAAGTAGTGGTAAATTATTATGACCTGCAATCCTTTGCTTATTATACATCTGGCATTCATTTAAAGAGCAAGATGGGAGAGCTTATAAAATGAAAGAATATACAAAACGAACATTTAGGAACTGTTGCGGTAGCTTTACAAAACGTTTTCAAAGAATAAATTGTATATGAGGAGGAGACAATAAAACTAACCGCAATGAATTTGGAAACAAACCAGCATAACGTAACGGCCTGGGTAAACGATTATTCAGATGTACTGTATGGCTATGTGGTGCAAAGGGTAAAAGAAACCGACACTGCCAAAGACCTGGTGCAGGAAACTTTTTTGGCCGCCTGGCGAAACGTAGATAAATACAATGGCGATGCTTCTGTAAAAACATGGCTGTTTACCATCTTGAAGAATAAAATTATTGATCACTACCGAAAGGTTGCAAACAGGCATACCGAAGAATTGGATGCTGGTAACAGCGATAGCGATAGTCATTTTTTTGATCATACCGGCCACTGGACAAAAGATACCTATCCTTCGGATTGGGGAAATATTCCGTTGGAATCAAAAGAATTTTACGCAGTTTTAGGCAAAGGAATTGCAACATTAAAAGAAATACAGGCAGCAGTTTTTACCATGAAATATTTGGATGATATAGAAAGCGAAGAAATCTGTAAGGTTCTTAACATTACACCGTCTAATTATTGGGTACTGATACACCGGGCGAAAGTGCAGCTGAGGGCCTATCTTGAAGTAAACTGGGTGGTACGTTAAAATTATTATTATGAGTATTTCATGTAAAAAAGCAACCGATTATATTTCTAAAAAGGAGGAGGGAAAGCTGACATTGTTTCAGCGATACCAGCTTTGGAGGCACCTGGCGATTTGTTCTTTGTGCAAGCGCTTTGATAAACAAAACAAACAAATCCGTGCCAACATCATGGAGCACAAACACCAGGAACCACCCGCAAAGCTTTCCCTGCATCATAAGGAAGCTATGTTGCGGGCATTGATAGATGCCGCAGATTAACACATGGATCAGTGAATACGAAATACGAATTGAAATGCCTGCGCTGCTTCAAAATAGTTTACACAATTTAATTACATCATGTTGGTACTGGTATAACGAAGGCCTTAGCCTGTATCGCACCAGGCCGCTGCTGATGATAAAACCCGGAGGCTTTTATAGAACATATAACGGAGCGCTTTTAAAGTTTATTAAAAAACATTCTTGCTTAAATAATACAGATTTGCAAAACCAAACTTTTTCTACAACAATGGCACTGCAAACGAGTGCAACCCAGCAGGAGGCTGCACCATATGCCTCGTGAGTCGTATTATTTTAAAACGCTTTTTATAAAAATATTTAACTGGGAGTATTGGCCTTTTGACCTCGTTAACATTCCCACGTATTTGTACTGGATGTACCTTTCTGCAAAGTCACGTTCTTTTTTCTTTTTTAGCACCAGCAACCCCCGCATTAGAAACGCAGGCTTTTTAATGGAAAGCAAAAAAGAAATTTATGACATCATACCGCAGCGTTATTACGCCAAAACAATATTGGTGCGCCCCGGTACTGATATGGGGGAGGTGCAGGCAGCTTTGAGCAAAGAAGGGTTATCGCTACCGCTGATAGCAAAGCCAGACATTGGCATGAAAGGATTACAGGTAAAGCTGCTCAAACATACGGATGACATCCTTGCTTATCTGCACACCAGCAAAGTAGATTTTCTCTTGCAGGATTATGTGTCACTTCAAAAGGAAGTAGGTATTTTTTACTACCGCATACCCGGGCAAAGCAAGGGGCATATCTCTGGTATTGTGGGCAAAGAATTTTTGACAGTAGTAGGAGATGGGGTAAGCAC
>JANPJW010000208.1:0-8930 GCA_031425715.1 Chitinophagaceae bacterium
AAGCGCAGCATAAAAAAGGAAACCAAACTCAACGGGCTGTTGCTAACCCTAAACATGATCGACCTTACCACGCTGGAAGGAAAAGACTCAGAAGGTAAAGTAAAACAGATGTGTTATAAAGCCGTGCACCTGCATGATGCTTATCCTGGCCTGCCAACAGTAGCGGCAGTTTGCGTTTATCCATCTATGGTAGCTACTGCCAAAAAAGCGGTAGGAGACTCTGGTGTAAAAGTAGCATCTGTTGCCACAGCTTTTCCAAGTGGACAGGCACCCCGCAATGTAAAGATCAGCGATGTAAAATTTGCCGTGCAGCAAGGTGCAGATGAGATAGACATGGTGATAAGCAGGGGTAAATTTTTGGAAGGAGAATACAATTATGTATTTGATGAGATAGCTGCTGTAAAAGAAGCATGCGGCGAAGCAAGGTTAAAAGTGATTTTAGAAACAGGTGAACTGGTTACTTATGATAAAGTGCGCCGGGCCAGTGATATTGCCATGTATGCCGGGGCAGATTTTATTAAAACCTCTACCGGCAAAATAAGCCCGTCGGCTACCATGCCTGTTACGTTGGTGATGCTGGAAGCTATCCGTGATTTTTATTATAAGACAGGAAAGATGATAGGGATGAAACCCGCCGGGGGAATTTCAAAATCTAAACTTGCATTGCATTATTTAGTGATGCTCAATGAAACATTGGGTGAAGACTGGATGAACAATCAATGGTTTCGTTTTGGTGCCAGCAGTCTTGCCAATGATGTACTGATGCAGCTGATGAAGGAAAAGACAGGGGTGTACCAGGGGAAGGATTATTTTTCGGTGGATTAAAAAGTTTCAAAGGTTTAAGAGGTTCCATAGGTTTCGAACGTTGTGGAACTCTTAAACACCTTAAACCTTTGGAACCTATGGAACCTTTTAAACATGTTCTTATGGCAACTATTGAAAAATTTGAAGAAATTATTTCATGGCAGGAAGCAAGGGTCTTAAATAAGAATGTTGGTAAACTGATAGATGAAGAAAGGTTTAAAAAGAATTTTCGACTAATAGGACAAATTGAAGGATCAGCAGGATCAATAATGGATAATATTGCAGAGGGGTTTGAAAGAGGAGGCAACAAGGAATTTATACAGTTTTTATATATTGCCAAAGCCTCTTGCGGTGAATTCAGGTCTCAACTTTACAGAGCAATGGACAGAGAGTATATCAGTGAAATTGAATTTGAATCTTTTTCTGTTCATGCCAGGAAAATAAGTAACCTGGTCCAAAAACTTATAAACTATTTACACGAATCTGAAATAAAAGGAATCAAATTTAAAGGAAGAGGGTAAGGCTAATAATCAAACCTTATAAAAATATTTAAACAGTACATTAATAATATAGACAACAATAAAAGGGATTAGGTTAACGGGTTTAGAAAACTTCTTAAACTTTTGAAACCTCTTGAACCTTTGAAACTTTTCAACCATGGCAAAAGCAAAAAATAATACGCTTAAACTGAAATTTGAAACTGCCCGCAATTATGCACCGGCACCGGAGAGTAAGAGTGCAGCAAAGATCAACCCGAGGTATGATTTATTTATCAACGGCAAATTTGAAAAGCCGCAGAGCAAAAAATATTTTGCTACCATCAATCCGGCTACAGAAGAAAAACTGAGTGAAGTGGCTGAAGCCAATACAGCTGATGTAGACAAAGCAGTAAAGGCAGCCCGCAATGCTTATGATAAGACATGGAAAAAAATGCCTGCTAAAGAAAGGGCCAAATATATTTTTCGCATTGCAAGAATGATGCAGGAGCGTGCACGGGAGTTTGCAGTAATAGAAACCCTGGACGGCGGTAAACCCATCCGGGAAAGCCGTGATTTTGATGTGCCTACAGCAGCCAACCATTTTTTTTATTATGCCGGATGGGCCGATAAGCTGGAATATGCTTTTCCTAACCGTAACGCACAGCCGCTCGGAGTAGCTGGGCAAATTATTCCGTGGAATTTTCCTTTGCTGATGGCTGCATGGAAGATTGCGCCGGCTTTGGCAACCGGCAATACGGTGGTGCTAAAGCCTGCAGAAACCACGCCGCTCACTGCATTGAAGCTGGCAGAAATAATACAGGAAGCTGATCTTCCTCCAGGTGTTGTAAATATCATAACAGGTGCCGGTGCTACCGGTGCTGCGCTGGTAAATCACCCGGATGTAAATAAAATTGCATTCACGGGTTCTACCAATGTGGGCAAAATTATTCAGCGGGCCATTGCCGGTACGGGCAAAAGAGCCACGTTAGAACTCGGCGGAAAAGCAGCCAATATTATTTTTGATGATGCGCCTATTGATCAGGCCGTAGAAGGTGTGATCAACGGAATATTTTTTAACCAGGGCCATGTATGCTGCGCCGGTAGCAGGTTGTATGTGCAGGAATCAGTGGCCAAAGAAGTGATCAGGAAATTAAAAGATCGTTTGGAAACGTTGATTGTTGGAGATCCGCTGGATAAGAATACCGACATAGGTGCGATCAACTCAAAAGAACAATTAAACATTATCAATAAATATTTAAAGATAGGGGTGAGCGAAGGTGCCGAAATGTACCAGAGCAGTGCGGCTATTCCAACAAAAGGATTTTTCTGCCGTCCCACCATTTTTACCAATGTGGCACAATCAAATCGTATTTCGCAGGAAGAAATTTTTGGCCCGGTACTCACCGTTCAAACATTTAGAACAGATGATGAAGTAATTGAAAAAGCCAACAACTCTCCCTATGGTCTTTCCGCAGGAGTGTGGACGGATAAGGGTTCTAAGATTTTTAATCTCACCACAAAATTGCGTGCGGGTGTAATCTGGGCCAACACTTATAATCAATTTGATCCCACCTCACCCTTTGGCGGTTACAAAGAAAGCGGGTATGGGAGAGAGGGGGGGTTGCATGGGTTATACCCCTATGTGAAGCTGGGGTAGGAGGTTTAAATGTTTAAGGGTTTAATGGGTTCAAAAGGTTCAACGTTCAAAAGGTTCAAGAGGTTGTTGGAGCAGAAACTGTATACTTTTTTAACGTTGACGCATTTGAACATTTAAAATATTTGTTATGGCAACGATCACAAAGTTTGAAGATATTATTTCCTGGCAGGAAGCAAGAGAATTGAATAAAGTGGTTGGTAAATTAATAGATGAAGAAAGGTTTAAAAAGAATTTTAGATTGATCGGACAAATAGAAGGTTCAGCAGGTTCAATTATGGATAATATTGCAGAGGGGTTTGAGAGAGGTGGGAATAAAGAATTTCTGCAATTCCTATTTATCGCCAAAGCCTCTTGTGGAGAATTGAGATCACAGTTATATAGGGCAATAGACAGAAGCTATATTAATAAAGATGAGTTTGATCTAATATCAGAAAGAACTTTGAAAATTAGCAGCCTTATTCAAAAATTAATTAATTATTTAGAAAAATCAGATTTTAAGGGATCGAAATATAAAGGAAGAGACCATCAGGATTAACAAACGTTGAACCTCTTGAACGTTGAACCTCTTGAACTAAAAAAAACATTATGGCTAGATTAGAAGTGCTCAAAACCTACAAAATCTACATCGGTGGAAAATTTCCACGGACAGAATCAGGCAGGTATTATGTTGCAGAAAATGCAAAGAAAGAAAAGCTGGCGAATGTTTGCCTTAGTTCAAGAAAAGATTTCAGGGAAGCTGTAGTGGCTGCCAGGTCTGCATTTGGTGATTGGGGCAGCAAGGCGGCATTTAACCGTGGACAAATTTTGTACCGGATCGCAGAAATGCTGGAAGGAAGAAAAGCACAGTTTATTGATGAACTGCAACAACAATCTTTGAGCAATGCGGCTGCGGTTAAGGAAGTAGAAACTGCTATTGACAGGTTGATCTATTATGCAGGATGGTGTGATAAATTTCAGCAACTGTACAGCGCTGTAAATCCTGTGGCAACTTCTCATTTTAATTTTTCGGTACCCGAGCCAACAGGTGTGGTATCTATCATGGCGCCGCAAGAGACTTCATTGCTGGGTTTGGTATCCGTTATTGCTCCTGTTATTGCCGGGGGAAATACCTGTATTGTTTTAGGTTCTTATACCAAACCACTTTGCCTGGTCACTTTTGCGGAAGTGCTTAATTCTTCAGATGTGCCGGGTGGTGTGGTAAATATGCTTACCGGTAAACCGGAAGAACTGGCTCCTTATTTTGCCGATCATATGGACGTGAACGCCATCGTGTACTGCGATAAAAATGCAGACCAGCAAAAGATGATACAGGAAAAAGCTTCTCTAAATATGAAAAGAGTGATCCTGTATGATGATATCAACTGGGCATCTGATGCCGGACAATCGCCTTACTTCATCATGGATACCCAGGAAATAAAAACTACCTGGCACCCGATTGAAAATATTGGTGGAGCGAAGGCGGGGTACTGAGGTGCCCAAATTTAAGAGTGAACGCAAATGGGTGAAAAGTGACGCTTTCCACACATGGGTTGACAAAAAAGCTATGACAATTACGATATTATACAGTGAGATAGGGCGGGTTCCTTCTGCTCATTTTGAAAAAATGATGTCGCCCTTGCTTGCCCAGCATCACATCTAATATCATTGAATAAGAACTAAGGCAGTGCTCTGTCTACAAGCCTGCGCCATGATTCCGGCAGGAAATACAAAACCAGATTAAAGAGTGCAGTTCTATAAGATTTAACCATCACCCTGGAACCAATTTGCAAGTGATCACTTTTTACAATCCCAAACCACGCCCCAACCGGGCGAGGAAGTAAGAGCACACAGTAGCTTCTTTGCGCTACCCCACACTACCCCATCCTAGCCAGTACTTTACTTTTAACAACTCCCCTTCAAAATAGATTTTACGGTATAAAATATTCGTGCAATATTTATGAAACAATTCAAAACTTCCCTTTATGTTTCCCGCACGTCAACTTCTAAGCCGCAAAGCAGCTTTATTGTTATGCCTTCTTTTCACTTTTCTATTAACCCTTTTCATCCATTCCTGCAACAAAAAAACGCTAGCCTGGAAATCTGTTGACCCTGCCTATTCAAAGTATGTAGATGCCTACAGCACGGGGGTTGTATCCAAAACGTCTGCCATACGGGTACAACTGGCCAGCAATGCAAGCACCACCCATAGTGTGGGCCAAGAGGTAAAAGAAAAATTGTTTACCATCTCCCCTGCCGTAAAAGGAACAACGGTTTGGGTAGATGCACGCACCATAGAATTTAAACCAGAAAAAAACCTGGAGCCCGACCAGTTGTACGAGGTAAAATTTCAGCTGGGAAAAGTAACCGAAGTACCAAAGGAATTCAGCGAACTGGTTTTCAATTTTCAAACCACCAGGCCTGCCTTTAAAGTGAGCAATGGCGGTATTCGCAGCGATGGCAGCAAAGATAAAATGTATGTAGAAGGCACCCTTACCACTGCCGACGCAGAAGACATTGCCAAAGTAGAAAAGTTATTGGCGGCTACACAAAATAGCAAAGGTTACCCCATTAAATGGCAGCACAGCAACAATAATAAAACCCACCAGTTTACCATCAGCAATATTGCCCGGGGCAACAGTGAACAGGACTTGAACCTTACCTGGAATGGCAGCGCCCTCAACATAAAAAATGACGGCGTGTACAAATTACCCGTGCCAGCCATCGGCGATTTCAAACTCATACAGGTAGTGGCAATGAATGATGCACAGCAATATGCTTCGGTGCAGTTCAGCGACCCCATTGCCAACGATCAGGATCTTACAGGCCTGCTTAGTTTTGCCAACCAACCCGATGTATCCTATAGCATCAACGGAAGCGAAGTAAAACTTTATGTAGGCTCACAACTCGATGGCAACTTTACTGTAAACACCAATGGCGGCATCAAAAACAAATGGGGACAAACACTGGTAGGAAATTTTACCAGCAACATCGTCTTTGAAAACCGCATGCCTTCGGTAAAAATTATTGGCAAAGGAAACATCCTGCCAAACAGTGGCAAACTCGTGCTGCCCTTTGATGCCGTAAACCTGGCGGCAGTAGACATCAGCATTCTAAAAATTTACGAAAACAATGTGCCGCAGTTTTTCCAGGAGAATGAACTGGGCGGCAACAATGAACTGCGCAGGGTAGCCAAACCCATCGTACAAAAAACACTCCGGCTGGATGATGATAAAACACTGGACCTGCACGTGAAGCAACGTTTCTCTTTGGACATTGATAAATTTTTAAAAACAGAACCCGGCGCCATTTATACCATCACCATTGGCTTTAGGCCTCAGTATTCTTTGTATAGCAAAGCCACCGCAGATACCAGCCAGGCGGAGGCAGAAGCCGAAGACGAGGACGACTATTACGACGATGGTTATTACACACAATATAACAATGGCAAAGATGATTTCGATAGCTTCTGGGATGCCTACGATAATTACTATCCATATGGATACAGCTGGGAAAAAAGAAACGACCCCACCCATCGCTCCTATTACAACAAAGACCGCTGGGCCAGCCGCAACATCATTGCCAGCAACATTGGCCTCACTGCAAAAAAAGGAAACAATAACAGTGTACTCGTAGCCGTGAGTGATATCCTGAGCACCGAACCCATGGGTGGTGTGGAGCTCAGCATCCTGGATTACCAGCACCAGGTAATTGCCAAAAGCAGCAGTAGCAGCGATGGCTTTGCAACCATCGACCTTAAACAAAAACCTTACCTGCTCATAGCTAAGAAAGGCAGTGAGAGAGGTTACTTAAAATTGGATGACGGCAGCGCCCTGGCGCTGAGTCGCTTTGATGTAAGCGGTGCAGAAATAAAGAACGGCATCAAAGGATTTATTTTTGGGGAAAGAGGTGTGTGGCGCCCAGGCGACAGCATTTTTATCAACTGCATCATAGAAGATAAAACCGGCACGCTACCCAAAGACCACCCGGTAGAGTTTAACTTTTTTACACCGCAGGGCCAGTTGTACCGGCAGGCTATGCAAACCAGTGGCACAGATGGCTTTTATGTTTTTAAAACAGCTACCGATGCCAGCGCACCCACGGGTAACTGGCTGGCAAAAATAAAAGTAGGCGGCGCCGTGTTTGAGAAACGCATCAAGATAGAAACGGTGATGCCCAACCGCTTAAAAATAAAGTTAGATTTTGGTAAGGAAGCCATACTCGGTATGGGCAGCAATACAACAGGAAGTCTCCAGGCTGCGTGGCTCTTTGGTAGCCCAGGCAAAAATTTAAAGGCAAAAATCGATGCTTCTCTATATTCCCGCAAAACAGTCTTTGATAAATTTGCCGGCTTTGAATTTGACAACCCTACCAGCAATTACAACACTCAAAGTAAAACCATTTTTGATGGAACGCTGGATTCAAGCGGTGGCGGTACCATCAAACCAGACTTTCAACTAGACGAAGCTGCGCCGGGCATGCTTACTGCAAAATTGCTTACCAAAGTATTTGAACCAGGTGGCAGTTTCAGCGTAAACAATACCAGCATTGCTTACAGCCCATTTGCAAGTTATGCAGGCATTAAAATGCCACAGGGTGAAAAACCTTTTGATTACCTGCTTGCCGGGAAACAACATACCGTACAGTTGGTAGATGTAGACAACAAGGGAAATTTACTCAGCGGCAGCAGAGAAATGGAGGTAACTTTTTATAAAATTCAGTGGCGTTGGTGGTGGGATGAAGGCGGCGACAACCTTAGCAACTTCACACAGAACGAATACAACAAACTCATAAAAAAAGAAAACGTCCTGCTCACTAACGGTCGTGGGCAGTGGCAGTTTAGCACGGGTGCGCATGAATGGGGGCGGTACCTGGTTTTGGTAAAAGATAAAACCAGCGGTCACACTACCGGTTCCGTTTTTTATGTAGATGAACCCGGTTGGCAGAGCCGCTCAGGGCAGGAAGATCAAACAGCTGCCTCCATGCTTTCGTTTAGCAGCAACAAAGAAAAATACGAGGTGGGCGAAGAAGTAACGCTCACCATTCCTTCTGCCAAGGGCGGGCGCATGCTCGTGAGCCTCGAGAATGGCAGCCATACTATTAAAACAGTTTGGCAGGAAACCACCCAGGGACAAACCCTGGTAAAATTCAAAGCCGAGGCTGGCATGGCACCCAATGTATATGCTACGGTGAGCCTGCTGCAGCCGCATGCACAAACGCTCAACGACTTGCCCATACGCATGTATGGTACCATTCCCATTTTGATAGAAGATAAAAATACGGTGCTCAAACCGGTAATCACTGCACCCGCTTCCATAAGGCCAGAGCAGCAAGTATCCATCAGCGTTAGCGAGGGCGGAGGCAAAGAAATGAGCTACATGATTGCCGTGGTAGATGAAGGCCTGCTGGACCTTACTAATTATAAAACACCCGACCCACACCAATCATTTTATGCCCGGGAAGCATTGGGTGTAAAAAGCTTCGACCTCTTTGATGATGTGATCGGTGCCTGGGGTGGCGATCTGGAGCGCATTCTTACTATTGGTGGCGACAACGATGCAGGCCCGGTGAGCCAGAAAACCGCCAACCGTTTTAAACCCGTCGTGAAATACATGGGACCCTTTCATTTGGGTAAGGGACAAAAACAAACACAAAGTTTTGTAATGCCTGCTTACATTGGTTCTGTGCGCATGATGGTTGTAGCGGCGCATGCCGGCAGTTACGGTTTTGCAGAAAAAGCAGTGACTGTAAAAAAACCTTTGATGGTGCTGGCCACCATGCCAAGGGTATTGTCGCCCGGCGAAAGTATCCAACTGCCCGTGACGGTTTTTGCCATGGAAAATAATATCCGTGCAGTAAATGTTTCTTTGCTGAACAATGAATTTTTTGAGGTGTTAGGCGACAAATCTCAAACCATCAATTTTACACAAACGGGCGAACAGATGGCCTATTTTAATGTGCGCATCAAAAATGCCACGGGCATCGGCAAGGTAAAAATAAATGTGAGCAGCGGT
>JANPJW010000209.1:0-14833 GCA_031425715.1 Chitinophagaceae bacterium
GGTTCTAAAAAGCCAACTGATGTAATTGCAGTTATCACCGGGGGCGAACCCCTGCTGCACAGTCTTGATGAGCTCACACTTGCCTTAAAAGAAAAGGGTTTCCAAACAAATATTGAGACCTCGGGATCAAGCCCACTCTCCGGGCATTGGGACTGGATTTGTTTATCACCAAAAAAATTCAAAGCCCCCCTACCCGAAGTGATCATGGCAGCAGATGAACTGAAAGTAGTTATTTTTCATAAATCCGATTTTGAATGGGCAGAACAATTTGCAGCCCAGGTAAATCCTGAGTGCAAACTTTACTTGCAGCCAGAATGGGATAAAGCTCCTACTATTACACCTCTTATTATTGAGTACATCAAAGAAAATCCGCAATGGCGTATCTCACTTCAAATTCATAAATACATGAATGTACCCTGAGTTTTGCTTTTTATATTTGTGATGAGCTACGCCTAACCACTTCGGATTATTTTAACAAAACAAAGCTGTTTAAACTCTCCTTAACGGCTATCTTCATCCATATAATATTTACATGAAAAAGCGCACCTCTCCGGTTTTACATTTCCATTATACAATCTATTTGTGTTTAGTTGTTTTTATTGCAAACTACCCTTTGCGTTCATCGGCACAGTGGTACGACCCTGAGAAAGTGAACAAGAAGGCCGGTGATATTTATGCCACTGCCTATGAAGAAGCCAGGGCCGGCAATTATACCGCAGCCATTGTAAAACTAGGTGATGCGCTAAAAGCAGAACCAAAGTTTGTAGATGTCTATCTTTCAAGGGCAGGTATTTATGCTGATATCAAAAACTATCCCGCTTCCGTAAACGATTTTGAAACAGCCTTTAAAATGGACTCAGTTTACTCCAATACTTACCTGCTGCCTTATTCCATTTCCCTGGCAGGTATTGGAAATTTTGAAAAAGCGCTTCAAACAGTCAACCATTTTTTAAATACGCCCCGGCTCAATGCGCAAAGCATCAAGGCTGGCACATACCGAAAAAAAAGTTATGAACTGGGAGTTGCCTTTGCTAAAAGTTTGCAGGAAAAACAGGGCCCTGCTTATCTATTTACACCCCGCAATGCTGGCGCCAACATTAACTCCGCTGCACTGGAATATTTTCCATCGCTTACCATTGATGGATCTAGGATGATATTTACCCGAAGAGTGAATAACGATGAAGATTTTTATGAAAGCAACTGGGTAGACGGTGCCTGGACGAAGGCAGAGCCTGTGGCCGGAAAAATTAATACCAACCTTAATGAAGGCGCCCAGAATATTTCCCAGGATGGCGAATGGCTGATTTTTACTGGCTGCAATTACCCCGAGGGAGAGGGCAGTTGCGATCTTTATATTGCATACAAAAGTAAAAGCGGCGAATGGACGGAGCCCGAAAATATGGGTCGTAATATCAATACAGAGTTTTGGGAATCCTCCCCTTCACTTTCCCCCGATAAAAAGAGTCTCTATTTTGCCAGCAGCAGGCAGGGTGGCTACGGCGGAAAAGATATTTGGGTTACTAACAGAAACGCCGCAGGTAAATGGAGTGCCCCCATCAACCTCGGACCAACCGTAAACACCACCGCAGATGAAGGTTGCCCCTTTATTCATGCAGACAACAAGACACTTTATTTTAACAGCAATGGCCATGATGGATATGGGCTCACAGATCTTTTTTTAGCCAGGAAAAAAGATGATGACACCTGGGGAAATCCCGTGAACCTCGGTTACCCAATCAATACCATCGACGACGAAGGCTCTCTCATAGTATCTGCAAATGGGAGCACCGCCTTTTATGCAAGCGATGGTGGGGATACCAAGGGTGGCCTCGATCTTTACCAGTTTGAACTAAGAGAAGACATCCGTGCAGAAAAAGTTTTGTGGGTAAGAGGTAAAGTTTTCGACAAAAAAACAAAGCAAGGATTACCCTCTTCGGTTGAACTAACGGACATTGATAGCCGTAAATTAATTTCCAGGCTGCAAACAGATGAAGATGGGAATTACCTGGTGACTTTACCCGCCGGAAAAGAGTATGCCTTCAATGTAAATCGTAAGGGATACCTGTTTTATTCAGATAACTTTTCTGTGAAGCCAAACCAGGCAGATTCGCCCATGTTGGTAAACATTCCGTTGCAGGTTATTGAGGCCGGAGCTTCCATAGTACTCAAGAATGTTTTCTTCACCAGCAAAAGCTTTGAGCTGCAGCCAGCTTCTACCACCGAGTTAGACCAAATGATTTTGTTGATGAAGGAGAATCCAAATCTGAAGATTCTCATCAGCGGGCACACAGACAATGTGGGCCAGGCATCGGACAATATGCTCCTCAGCAACAACAGGGCAAAAGCTGTGATTGCTTATCTCCAAAAAAATGGCATAGAGGGCAAACGTATGTCAGCAAAAGGTTTTGGTGCATCGAGTCCTGTTGCTGATAACAAAAATGACGTGGGCAAGGCGTTAAACCGGCGAACAGAACTGAGTATTATATCAAATTAAATTCTTTATATTGTTCTACCTACAGTATGAACAATGACCTTTTATATCAGTTAGCGCTTACCATGGTCCCAAACATTGGCGACGTGCAGGCCAAAGGCCTCATCAACTGTTATGGAGATGCAGCTTCCATTTTTAAAGCTCCTAAAAAACAGTTAGAAAATATTGAGGGTATCGGTACAATAAGAGCTTCCAGCATTAAGGCCTTTGCAGATTTTTCTGCCTGCGAAGCCGAAATCGCCTTTATAGAGAAATATAAAATTACTCCCCTGTTTATCACAGATGAACAGTATCCCCGCCGGCTACTGAATTGTTATGATAGCCCATCTTTATTATTTTACCGGGGAAATACAGACCTGAATAAAAGTAAAATAATTTCCGTTGTAGGTACCCGCAATCATTCAGATTATGGCAGGCATCAGTGCGAAAAGATTATTGCAGATTTAGAACAAGAAGATATATTAGTGGTAAGCGGCCTGGCGTATGGCATTGACACCATTGCCCACAAAGCCTCCCTGAAGCACCATATTGCTACGGTGGGAGTAGTGGCACATGGCTTAGATAGAATTTATCCCCCTCAAAACAAAGCGCTAGCAAAAGAGATGACCAGCAGTGGCGGTTTGCTCACAGATTTTACCAGCGGAACCAAACCGGACAAACAAAATTTTCCCAGGCGCAATCGTATTGTGGCTGGTATGTGCGATGCCCTTGCGGTAATAGAAAGCGGACTAAAAGGAGGCTCCTTGATTACAGCTGAACTTGCCAATAGTTATAATAAGGATGTATTTGCGTTGCCGGGCAAAAGCACAGATCCAAAGAGTGAGGGTTGTAATTATTTGATTAGAAGCAACAAGGCTGCTCTATTTACAACGGCCACCGATATTTTAGAAGCGATGAACTGGCTACCAAAAGAAAAAATTATCCCACAGAAACAAAGAGAACTGTTTATAGAATTGAGTGCTGATGAAAAAATTGTGGTGGATATTTTACAATTGCAGGACAATATTCAAATAGATGAACTTTATTTTAAATCGGGTTTAAGCAGTAGTTCAGTAGCAGCAGCATTGCTCATGCTGGAGATGAAGGGAGTTGTACTATCATTACCCGGTAAAGTGTATAAGATCCTTTAATTATTTTCTCCACTCAAATTTTTTAGCTACGCATAGCCAAATTTGGTTTGGCTACAAGTGGTACTATTTTACTACTTATAGCCAAACCAAATAAATTAGATTTGGCTATAAGTGGTATAATTTATAGATTTATAGCCAAATCAATTAAAGATGGCAGGCATCATTGGACGTAGTAGGGAAATAAAATTATTTACATCTGTTCTCGCTGGCAGCCGCTCAGAATTTATAGCAGTATATGGCCGGAGAAGGGTAGGAAAAACTTTTTTAATACGCTCTGTATTTAAGCAACATTTTACGTTTCAGCTTACCGGGCTGGCCAATACAAATACAGCACTGCAGTTGGACAATTTTAATAATGCCCTAAAAAAAGTACAAAAAAAAAATAAAGAGCAGCCTGCAAAAAATTGGTTCACAGCTTTTGATCAACTCACACAATTTTTAGAAAAGTCCACTACCACAAAAAAAGTGGTATTTATAGATGAGTTGCCTTGGTTAGATACAGTAAACTCAGGATTTATACCCGCATTGGAACATTTCTGGAACAGTTGGGCATCTGCCCGAAATGATATTATTTTAATAGCCTGCGGTTCAGCGGCCTCCTGGATGATAAATAAGCTGATTAATAATAAGGGTGGGCTGCACAACAGGATAACCAAAAGGATAAAAATTGTACCCTTTACCTTACACGAGTGTGAGCAGTTGATGCAATCTAAAAAATCGGTACTGGACAGGTACCAGATTATACAATTGTACATGGTATTTGGCGGCATCCCTTTTTACTGGGACGAAGTTTCTAAAGAGTTAAGTGCCGCTCAAAATATTCAGCAAATATGTTTTAGTGAAAATGGGCTACTCCGTACAGAATTTCCTAAGCTTTTCAGTTCCTTGTTCAGCAATGCAGGCCGGCATACTGCAATTATAAATGCATTGGCCAAAAAAGCAAAAGGGTTAACGAGAGATGAAATTATTAAAGGATCAAAATTACCCGATGGTGGAAGCATGACAAGACTACTTAACGAGCTGGAAGAAAGTGGCTTCATAAGAAAATATAGTCCGTTTGAAAAAAAAATGCGAACAAGTTTATACCAGCTTACAGATTTTTACAGCTTGTTCTATTTACGTTTTATAAAAGACCCGGCGATATTTGAAAAAGATAAATGGTTAAACACATTAGACAGCCCGGCATACAGGGCGTGGAGTGGCTATGCATTTGAGCAAATTTGTTTATATCATAGCGACCAGCTCAAACATTCACTGGGTATAGCGGCCGTAGAAACAAACATGTCCAGTTGGCGAAGTGCAACTGTAGAAAATGGAGCACAAATAGATCTGGTAATAGACAGGAGGGACCAGGTAATTAATCTTTGTGAAATGAAATTTTCCATTAACCCTTTTACCATTGATAAAAAATACGATGCAGAATTAAGAAATAAAATAGCCGCATTTAAGAAAGAAACTGCCACACGCAAATCGGTATTTATGACCATGGTTACTACATTTGGCTTACAAAACAATAGTTATTCGGCGGGGTTAATACAAAACGATATAAAGATGGATTCATTATTTCATCAATGATCGTTTAAGCACAGCTACCCTAAATTTGAATACATAAAAAATTGTCCACTAAAAGTCGCTGTTAAAAAAAGTTCAGTTTAATAATTCCTCCAGTGTGATGCACTGATACCCATATTTCCACGGACTAAATACCATATTTGGCAGGGAACAACTTTTTTATTTACCTTCGCCCATGGCAACAATAAAAAAAACTCCCCCCACTCCATCCAACAAATTTTTCGGTGAAGGCTTGACGTTTGACGACGTACTATTGGTACCCGCATATTCCGAAGTTTTGCCCAGGGATGTCACCATCACTTCTCAACTTACCAAAACGATCACGCTGAACATTCCTATGCTAAGTGCGGCTATGGATACCGTTACGGAAGCCCAATTAGCCATCGCCCTGGCAAGGGAAGGAGGTCTCGGAATATTACATAAAAATATGAGCATTGAGCAGCAGGCAGGGGAAGTGAGAAAAGTAAAACGAAGTGAGAACGGCCTTATACTGGACCCTATCACCCTTACAGCAGATGCTACTATTGGCGAGGCTTTGCGCCTGATGAAAGAAAATAAAATTGGCGGTATTCCCATAGTTGATGCCAATAAAAAACTGCTCGGCATTCTCACCAATCGTGACCTTAGGTTTGAAACCAACTACAAACAAAAAGTAAGTACTGTGATGACGTCTCAGAACCTCATTACAGCACCCGAAGGCACAGATCTTAAAAAAGCTGAGCTGATATTTAAGAAAAATAAAATTGAAAAATTACCCGTTGTGAATAAAGCGGGTCTGCTGATAGGCCTTGTAACTTTCGGGGATATCTTAAAACTAAAAAGTAACCCGCATGCGGTAAAAGATTCTTTTGGCAGGTTGCTCGTAGGTGCGGGTGTGGGTATAACCTCGGACACTTTGCAAAGAGTGGATGCATTACAAAAAGCAGGTGTAGATATCATTTGCCTGGACAGTGCACATGGCCACACCAAAGGTGTGATAGATATGCTGAAGGCCGTAAAAAAATCTTTCAAAAATGTGCAGGTTATTGCTGGCAATGTGGGTACCGCTGCCGGCGCAAAAGCCTTGGCCGATGCAGGCGCAGATGCGGTGAAAGTGGGAATTGGCCCAGGTTCTATTTGCACCACCAGGATTGTGGCAGGCACAGGCGTGCCACAAATAACTGCTGTGATGGAAGCTTCGGCAGCCTTGAAAAACCGCAACGTTGGCATCATTAGTGACGGCGGCATTCGTTACACCGGGGATATGGTGAAGGCGTTGGCGGCTGGGGCATCTTGCGTTATGATGGGAAATGTTTTTGCAGGTACAGAAGAAAGCCCGGGCGAAACCATTATTTACGAAGGCAGAAAATTTAAACAATACCGTGGCATGGGCTCCTTGGGCGCTATGGCACAGGGCAGCAGCGATCGCTACTTCCAGGATGTAGAAGACGATATCAAAAAATTCGTACCCGAAGGCATTGAAGGTCGGGTGGCATTTAAAGGAAGTTTGAAAGAAGTGGCCCACCAGTTTACCGGTGGCCTAAAAGCAGGTATGGGTTACTGTGGTGCGGCCAACATTAAGGCATTGCAACAAGCAAGGTTTGTAAAAATCAGCAACGCAGGCATGAAAGAAAGCCATGCCCACGATATTGCCATCACCAAGGAGGCACCTAATTACAGCAGGTAACATATACATACGCAAAGCCGCAAAGAAGAAATTTGCGGCTTTCGATATTATAGTACTTTGCGTTAAATAGTTTTGGCTAAATTTCTCTCCAAATATTTTTAATGAAAAAAAGATTGCTCCAGCTTTTCGTCGTTTGCCTATTTACCTACCTGCCTTTTTGTACCCTTGCCCAAGACAGTTCCCACATGCGCATTTCGTTGCTTACCTGCAGCCCCGGCAACGAGTTATATTCCATCTTTGGGCACAGTGCGCTGAGAGTTGTAGACAGCAACAGCGTTACCGATATTGTTTACAATTATGGCACTTTTAATTTTGACGATGAAGGATTTTACATACAATTCGTTCGTGGCAAGCTGCTTTATTATGTAAGCACCGAGCGGTTTGAAGATTTTAAGTTTAGTTACCAGGCAGACGGCAGAGGAATTACAGAGCAGGTTTTAAACTTAGCTCCACAAGAAAAAATTATCCTGCAACAGGCCTTAATAGAAAATCTGAAGGAGGAAAATAAATATTACCAATACGATTTCTTTTTTGATAATTGCACGACCCGCCTGCGGGATCTTATTGTAAAATATAAAGGGCCTACGCCTTTGCTGCCCTCTGTAAAACCCAAAGGCATGCGCTTCAGGCAAGCTATTCACGAATACCTGAACAAAGGAGACCAGCAGTGGAGTAAATGGGGCATAGATGTATTGCTGGGAGCCCGCACGGACAGAGTCATGACAGATTCCGAACAACAGTTTCTTCCAGACAATTTGATGATGGCACTGGATAGTACAAGGAATATGCCGCTGGTAAGCTCCACCCAAAATTTATACGCTTTGACAACCGCCGGTAAAGAGAAAACTATCTTTACGCCGATGGTCTTTTTTTGCCTGTTGTTGACAGCATTTGTTTTATTACAGGTTGTATTTTATAAAAAATTTCCACTTTTAATCGCCGGTTTTGATGGACTACTTTTTTTTACCACAGGCTTGCTTGGTATACTTTTAATATTTATGTGGGTAGGTACGGACCATAGCATGACAAAGGATAATTACAATCTTTTATGGGCATGGCCGATGCATGCTGTCATTTCGTTTTTTATTACAAGCCACAGGGTATGGGTTAAACGATACTTTTTAATAAGTGCTGTAGGTGGCATGCTCACGCTATGCGCCTGGTTCTTTCTGCCACAGCAATTGAACATTTCCTTGCTACCGTTTGTAATATTGATCATCTATCGATCAGCCGTTCGCTATAAAAACAACGGGTAAAACCGTTTAATATTTTCTTATGCAACACACACTCGACTACAACAATATCCCTCTACAATATTATGTTATGGGAGCAGGAAATGCAGTGGTACTGTTGCATGGGTTTGGGGAGGATAGCAGCATCTGGAATGAGATAGCTGACGCTCTCTCCGCCAGTTACCAATTGATTATACCGGATATACCCGGTAGTGGAAATGCTGCCATGCTAGGAGGAGAAAATATCAGTATGGGAGACTATGCCGATGCATTGTTTGCAATCTTACAAAATGAAGGCCTGGAGCAGTGCACACTCATTGGTCACAGCATGGGTGGCTATATAGCCCTTGCTTTTGCGGAAAAGTACCCGCAAATGCTACACGCCTTCGGATTATTTCACAGCAGTGCTTATGCAGATGATGATGCTAAAAAAGAAACCCGCAAAAAAGCGATCGATTTTATAAAAGCACACGGTGTAGATGAATTTCTAAAAACAAGCACGCCTGGTCTGTTTATGGATGCAACGGAAAGCAAGGCTAACATAAACGACCTTTTACAAAAAGGAAAGCTGTTTACATCCGGGGCCCTGATTCAATATTATGAGGCTATGATTGCACGGCCAGACCGAACCCATGTTTTGAAAAATTTCAACGGGCCTATATTATTTATACTGGGCGCCCATGACAAAGCAGTTCCTTTTGAGCAAGGTCTGGCACAGTCGCACCTGCCTGCCCAGTCACATATTTATATATTAAGAAACAGTGCTCATATGGGAATGCTGGAGGAGCAGGAGAAATCTTTGTTAAAACTTACAGACTTTTTGAACCAGATTTACGTATAGTACAAAGCAGGACATTTTTTTCTGTATTTTACGTAACCATCTCTAAAAAATTAATGAAACCACTTGTACTCATATTTTTTTACTGCCTGAGTTGCCTTTTTGCCGATGCAAAACACATCACTGGCGGGGAGATGATTTACGACTACCTGGGTGCGGGCAGTGCTGCCAATTCTCGTTCTTACCGGGTAACACTACGGCTTTTTAGAGATGAAAATTGTTTTAATTGTGCCGCTATGCCACCCACTGTTATTATTGGTGTGTTTAACAACGATAATTCCCAGGTTGTGACCAATTTAACTTTGTCGCTATCCTCATCAAGCCAGTTGCCCTTAAATACGCTTCCCTCCTGCATTACGAACCCTCCCACACTCACCTACACCGTTGGGTTTTATAGTTTTGAGATTGAGCTACCTTACAATAACACCGGTTACACTGCAGCTTACCAAACCTGCTGCCGCATAGATGATATTGCCAATATCCCTAATTCCGTTGGTGCCACCTATACAACTGTCATACCTGGTTCTAACGAATTGGCGAGCGATACAGACAGTAGTCCACGGTTTTCCCAGGGTATTTCTGTTGTGTGTTATAACAAACCATTTACACTGGACTTTAGTGCAACTGACCCCGATGGAAATGTGTTGGAATACAGTCTGTGTGATGCCTACAGCGCCGGGGGTGTTTCTAACGCAAGCCCTGTTAACCCCTCTGCTCCACCTTATGGCACAATAATCTACATCAACGGATATTCGGGCGCAAGTCCTTTAGGAGGCCAGGCAACCATCAACCCCCAAACAGGAATTATCTCTGGCATTGCGCCGGATGCTGGTAAATACGTGGTATCGGTTTGTGTGAATTCTTATAACCGTGCTACCGGTAAATTCATTGCTACCCATCGCAAAGATTTTATTATAACAGTAGCTCCCTGCGATTTTGCGGGTGCCCAGTTGCTGCCCAGTTACATCAGTTGTGATGGATCTACTTTTACTTTTGACAACCTAAATACTTCCCCTTTAAACGTTTCCTTTTTATGGGATTTTGGAGATGGCAATACATCTACCCAACAAAGCCCTACCCATACGTACCTGGTGCCTGGAGTGTACAAGTTAAAGCTGGTGGTAAACCCAGGTGGATCCTGCTCCGACTCAACCAGTTCTCCCCTGAGTGTTTTTCCCGGATTTTTTCCTGCCTTCACGAACAACGCTCCCATGTGCAAGGGGTTACCGGTGCAGTTTACAGATATGACCACGCTGAACCACGGTAGTGTAAATTTTTGGAAGTGGGACTTTGGTTTGCCCGCTATAGCTACAGATACCAGCCGCATAAAATCACCAACCTTTACATACGCTACACCAGGCGCTTATAACGTATCACTTATAGTGGGAAGCGATAAAGGTTGCAGGGATACGCTTTTTAAAACAATTGACATTGTAGACCGACCGCAATTTTCGGTTTCTAACGATACGCTTATTTGTAGCATAGACACTCTACAATTAAAGGCCATAGGTAGCTCGAGCGGCAGTGTAACCTGGTCGCCCAATTACATGATTGACAATACAACGAGCTTTACGCCGATGGTAAGCCCCGATGTTACTACCACTTACACGGCAAGATTTGCAGATGCATTTGGTTGTGAGGCTACAGAAACAGTGACTATAAATGTAGTAGACAGGGTTACTTTACAGGCCGGCCGGGATACCACCATTTGCCTTACGGATGCTCTGCTGCTTCCATTGAATAGCGATGCCCTGCAATATTCCTGGACGCCCGCCCCTACGCTGGATGATCCACTTAAGAAGAGCCCCAGAGCCCTGCCCACTGGCTCTAAAACGATCTATACTGTAATTGGAAGAATAGGTAAATGCTCGGCACAGGACAATATTGAAATTACCACGGTGCCCTACCCGAATGCAAATGCCGGGAAGGATACCACCATCTGTTTTGGAAATTCTGTGCAGCTACAAGCCAGCGGTGGCAGCATTTACACCTGGACGCCAACACGGTTTTTAGACAATCCAAATATTGCTAACCCTACAGTGCAGGCACCCCGAAACGACGTGAAGTATATAGTGGAAGTAAGAGACGTAAAGGGTTGCCCTAAAGCAGTTTTCGATTCTGTTTTAGTTTCGGTTGCAAAGATAGTGGCCGATGCAGGCCCATCAGATACAAGTATTGTGTTGGGGCAGCCATTACAGTTAAACGCTACAGGAAGTATCAATTATGCCTGGACGCCGGCAACCTTTTTGAATAACCCCCGAATTTTTAACCCCCTTGCAAGGCCTACAGAAGACATTGAATATGTGGTAAGAGTTAGCAATGCTCAGGGCTGTTTTGATTTGGATACTATCAAGGTAAGGGTTTTTAAAATAGACCCCGATCTGTTGGTACCTTCCGGTTTTAGTCCCAACAAAGATGGAAGCAATGAAGTTTTTCGCCCCATCCCTATCGGCATGAAATCGCTGGATGCATTTAGGGTGTACAATCGCTGGGGCCAGTTGGTATTTTCTACCACCCAGATAGGTGTAGGATGGAACGGCACGCTCAATGGCCAGGAACAGGGACCAGGTACCTACGTATGGTATGCGGAAGGCACTAATTACCTGGGTAGAAAAATAGAAAAAAAAGGCACTGTCATACTTATCCGGTAAAGAAATCAAATAGGACTTCCTGCTAAAATACTGCCTGCACCACAGGCAGTATTTTTATTTTAAATTGGTATATTGTGTGTTACCATCTAACTCAATGAGGAAATTTTTACTACTATTTTTTTTGATTGCAGCTTTTTTACCTTCTACTGCTACCCATACCAAAGGTGGATGGATGTACTACGAATATTTGGGCCCTGGCATCAACAACCCTGCAGATTTACGATACCGGGTGGGCCTCAATTATTACATAGAATGTTCATCGTTTATTATTGAACCGGTTTTTAATTTTTCTATTTTCAACGCTGCTTTTCCCTTTAATTTTATACAGGATGTACCCGTGCCACTCGGCACCAATGTACAGGCACAAAATTGTAATCAGCCAGCATGTTATCCTTGCATTAGCAACATACCCACCATTTGCTATAAAATTCTGAATTACGAAACAATCATAGAATTGCCGGCAAGTGCTACGGGTTATATTTTATCCAAACAACGCTGTTGCAGGATCAATAACATTAGCAATATGCAGGCCCCTTCCAATGAATCTGGAGTTACTTACACGATTAACATTCCGGGATTAAATGCACCCATTCCCAATGCACACATCAACTCCAGTCCACGTTTTAATTTCAATGACACAATGATTGTTTGCGCCGATAATCCTTTTTCGGTAAGTTTCGCAGCTACAGATAGCGATGGCGACTCGCTTGTGTATTCCTTTTGCAACTCTTATACAGGAGCCTCGCAGGCCGACCCAGACCCCGGCACTTCTTCCCCTCCTCCATTTGCATCGGTGCCATACGCATTGCCCTACTCCGGGGTGCAGCCACTGGGGCCAGGAGTAAGTATTAATCCTCTCACTGGCATAGTAAGCGGGATAGCACCACCCCCCGGTGAATATGTAATTACAATCTGCGTTGCAGAACTTAGGAATGGTCGTCGTTTTGCCGAATCTAGAAAAGAGCTCCACCTCAAGGTAACGGACTGCACCCCGGTGATAGCCACATTAGACCCAACCTTTTTAACCTGCGGTGATCTCACGCTGTCTTTTAAAAATAACACCGACGGCCCCGCTATTCAAAACTGGTTTTGGACGTTTGGCGACCCGGCGTCGGGGTCAAATGATACATCCTTTCTGCAATTTCCGTCTCACCTTTTCAGCGCTGCAGGTATTTACACCGTAAAATTGATGGTGAACAAAGGGCTGCCTTGCAGCGATTCCTCTTCGCAGGTGGTGAGTGTGTTCCCCGGATTCTTTCCTGGTTTTGTGGGGTTAGCACCTTTTTGCGAAGATGTGCCTGTAAAGTTTAACGATACCACCCGAACCAATTATGGCGTGGTAAATCAGTGGTTTTGGAATTTTGGGGTAAATGGCACACTGGCTGACACCAGCCGCAGTAGCAACCCTTCCTATACTTTTACCGATCCTGGCAGCTATATAGTAAAATTAATCTCTGGCAATAATCTGGGTTGTAAGGACAGCATTGAAATACCAATTACGATAAACCCACGCCCTACCCTGCAAATGCTCTCGCCAGACAGCAGCTACTGCGGACTGGACAGTGTACAACTGAGTGCAAATGGCACAGGTAACTTCAGCTGGACACCCGGCACCAATATCATTGGCGCTAATACGCCTACCCCAACCGTTTTTCCTAAAGTGCCCACCACCTATACCGTTAGTTTAGAAAACCTGGGCTGCCGCAGCAACGATACTGTGCGGCTAACGCCATTATTTGATTTGACCAATAACATAACCGCCCTGCCCGCCGCTATTTGCCAGGGAGACACACTCAGGCTTACGGGTAGCAGTAACAAAACAAACAACTTGCGATGGTTGTGGGGGCCGGCTGCAAGTTTGGCAACCCCTGCTTTGCAAAGCACGCTTGCTTTCCCTTTGGTGAATACCAATTTTACTTTACAAACAAGATGGGGCAATAATTGTGTGGTTACAAAAACAATTAATATCCCGGTTACCCCGCTGGCCATTCCTCAGGCGGGACCAAACGCCGATTTCTGCGCTGGCCAAACTGCCGTGCAACTTGCAGCAAGTGGGGGGCAAACTTACACATGGTCTCCATCTGCCGGCCTCAGTGCCCGCAATATTGCGAACCCTACTGCTTCTCCGGCTACTACTACCAGCTATGTGGTATCTGTGGGTGTAAATGGCTGTAGTAGAAAAAGAACAGATACAGTGGTGGTAACTGTTAGACAGAAACCGGTTGTAAACATTACCAACGACACCTTGATTTGTGTGATTGATACCTTGCAGCTGAATGTTGCAGGCCAGGGGAGTATTTTGTGGAGCCCTAATTACATGATCAATAATACAAGCTCTTTTACGCCCTTGGTAAGCCCGGACATACCGACCAAATACCAAATGCGATACACCGATTTGTTTGGCTGCTTTCAGGACGATTCTGTGTTGGTAGATGTAAAGGCACAGGTTACAATAGATGCAGGCAACGATACTACCATTTGTTTAAACGATGGCTACAGGCTTAATGCTTCAGGTGACGCCGTAACCTATACCTGGTTGCCAAACTTATACCTGGACGATGCCAACATCAAAAATCCATTTGCGAAACCTGCAAGCAACATTACCTATACCGTAATAGGAAATATTGGCAAGTGCCAGGCCCAGTCAGATATTAAGATCAAAGTGATACCTCCTCCATCAGCCCTTGCCGGCCCCGACGCAACGGTTTGTTTCGGCAAGAATGTTCAACTCACGGCAACGGGTGGCAGCAGTTACAGCTGGAGTCCTGCTAATTTTTTATCCAATCAAAATATTGCTAACCCCGTAGTGCTACAACCAAGAATAAGTATGGCCTACATAGTGACAGTTACAGACACACTCGGTTGCCCAAAGGCAATCAATGACACCATACTTGTAAAAGTAATCCCCCCGCTGAATGTAAACGCTGGCCCCTCCGATACCAACATTGTAAAAGGCCAACAATTATTTTTGCGGGGCACTGGTGCGCTCACCTACACCTGGTTGCCAGCCACCTGGCTAAACAATGCCTTTATTTCGAACCCGGTGGCTAAGCCGACGGATAGTATAAAGTACATACTTGTGGGGAGAGATGTCAATGGTTGTGAAGGTACAGATAGCATCAATGTAACAGTGTTTAGTATAGAACCAAGCATGTACGTACCCACAGCTTTTACCCCTAATGGAGATGGTATGAACGATGTGAGCAGGCCAATTTTGATTGGAATGAAATCACTCACTTATTTTAGAGTGTAC
>JANPJW010000210.1:0-9729 GCA_031425715.1 Chitinophagaceae bacterium
CTTATCTTGTTGAGCAATGCAGTAAGATTGCCCATCTCTACATGGTCACACGCACCTTTTACGGCGCCGCACTTAGTGTGGCCCAGCACTACAATTATTTTAGAACCGGCTACCTTGCAGCCAAATTCCATGCTGCCCAAAATATCTTCGTTTATGATGTTGCCAGCAATACGCACGCTGAATACATCGCCTAGCCCCTGGTCAAATATCAGCTCGGCTGATGTGCGGCTGTCAATACAACTGAGGATAACGGCAAATGGATGCTGTCCTTCCGAAGTTTCATTGGCTTGTTGTAGCAGGTTACGGTTTACTTTTAGATTGTTTACAAATCTTTTATTGCCTTCGTTTAAAAGTTCGAGTGCCTGGTTGGGGGAAATGGCCGCCTGTAATTCTTTGGTTAATGTTTTCATTGTCGTTGCTTTTTTTAATTGATGAAATTGTTAGGATGGTTCTATTAAATTGATTGTTTCAACGGTGATGTTTTTTGTTTTTGCATTTATTTTATAGTTCTGAATTATTTCCACTACATCGTACGCAATAGACTTAGAGTGCGTACAATCTATAATCACCTTTGAGTTTTGAGGAATCACATTTAAGGCATTCAGTACACTGGCTTTGTTAAAAAATGAAACTTCCTGCGCCAGCACGAGCTGGTACTGTTTGTTTCCCTCTTCTGTAGTTACAATTTCTTTTAAATGATGTGAGTTGCGGTAGCTGTGGCGCAAGGTATAGAAGATCCCGAATAATATGCCTATGGTAATGCCTTTCAACAAATCAGTTAAAAGGATGGCCACAACAGTGGCTACAAAAGGCACGAATTGTTCCCAGCCATGTTTGTACATGTCTCTAAAAAGGTCGGGCTTAGCTAACTTATAACCGACCATTAACAAGATAGCTGCTAAACTTGCCAACGGTATCATGTTCATCAAACCCGCAATGGTTAAAGCGCTGATTAATAAAAATACGCCGTGCAGGATGGCGCTCATTTTTGTTTTACCCCCAAAGTTGATATTGGCAGAACTGCGTACGATAACCTGTGTAATGGGCAGCCCACCAATGAGCCCAGATACCACATTACCCAATCCTTGTGCTTTTAATTCCCGGTTGGTAGGTGTTACCCGCTTATAAGGGTCCATCTTGTCGGTAGCTTCTACGCAAAGCAACGTTTCAAGGCTGGCTACTATAGCCAACACGATAGCAACTTTCCAAACTTCAAAATTTGTAATCTGCGAAAAATCGGGGAAGGTAAACTGCGTAAAAAATTCATTTAAATTTTTGGCCACCGGCAGTCTTACCACCTGGTCTGCAGCGAGGCTAAAATTTAAAAATCCGCCCTGGTACAGGTAGTTCATTACGATACCTAAAACGACCACTACTATCGGACCCTGTATGAGTTGAAATATTTTGTGCTTCTTTGTTAATACCTTATCCCAAAAAATGAGAATGGCTAAGGAAATACCGGCAATGAGCAAAGCGCCCGGCGTAATTGCATCAAACGCACTGGTAATGGAAGAAAAAGTGTTTTCCCCATCTACCTGCACAAATGCGTCATCGCCCTCTGCGTCTTTATCGTATCCCAAAGCATGTGGTATTTGCTTCAGGATGATCAATAGGCCGATACCTGTTAGCATGCCTTTTATTACCGCTGAAGGAAAGAAATAAGCAATAAATCCTGCCTTGGCAAACCCCATGATCAGTTGAAGTATACCGGCAATAACGACGGCGAGTAAGAAAGCCGGCCAGGAGCCGAGTGTAGCAATAGATGTGAGTACGATAACGGCGAGACCGGCGGCGGGACCGCTCACACCCAGTGGCGAATCGCTTGCAATACCTACCACAATACCTCCAACGATACCAGCTATAATGCCGGCAAAAAGCGGAGCGCCCGATGCCAGGGCAATACCCAGGCACAGCGGAACGGCTACAAAAAAAACGACGATACTGGCCGGGAGGTCGCTTTTTAATTCTTGGAACATATTGATTTTCATATTCTGGTTAGCTTTTAGTAACTAACACCCAAGATAGGTATAATGTTTTCAAAGATAGTATTACTATCTCTGTCAGTTGCAAAACTTTTACTTATTTTTGAACACAGAAGGCTTCGAATAACCCCCAGGAAAATAATAAAGCCAGCGTAAACATACATTTCAAAACAACCCATGGAAGTACAACTACAAATAAAAATGAACGACAAGCTGTTTCTCCGGGACCCGGAGCAAACAGAATTGGGAAAAAAAATTATCCGGCACAGTATACAGTTAATTCATAAAAATGGATTTGAACTTTTCACTTTTAAAAAACTGGCAGAAGACATTGGCACTACGGAGGCAGGCATTTACCGGTACTTTGAAAATAAACATCGTTTGCTGGTTTACCTCACGGCCTGGTACTGGGGTTGGCTCCAGTACCACCTGGTATTTAACACCAACAATATCAATGACCCGGCCGTTAAACTTAAAAAAGTAATTCATCTTTTAGCAACTACCGTGGTAGATGATGCAAAAACCATACACATCAACGAAGCCCTGCTACACCAGATAATTATTACCGAGGGATCTAAGGCATATTTAACCAACCATGTTACGGAAGATAACAAGGAGCAATTATTCAAACCCTACAAAGATCTTTGTGCGGTAATTGCAGAAATAATTTTAGAGTACAACTCAAAATATAAATATCCAAGATCGCTGGCAAGTACGATCATTGAGATGGCACATTTTCAAAATTTCTTTATGACCAATCTTCCTGCCCTTACGGACTTTGGTAAGTCTAAAGACGAATTAAAGGTGGCTTTGTTCCTGGAAGATTTGGTGTTTAGTAGTATCAGGAAAAAGTAGTGTAGTTGCAAATAGTAAGTTTTGCCGCAGAGATAGAAGCTGGAAGTTTTTTGGTAGTATGCAAGTTGCGTTAAACCGTGGAAAATGAACATGCTTTTGAGTTTGTATGCTCCCGTAAGCAATAGAGACTCTAGGAAGATTGAAACTGCGCAAGGTAGAATAATACGAAAAAAGGGACTGTAAAAACCTGCACTTTTTGTACAAACATTTCTCAATATCTTTAATCCTTCCAACCATAGATGCGATTTGAAAAGTTGGATTAGAGTAAAAGATGCACCATCTACGAGTTGCCTGCCATGCGTTTTGGACACACCCTAAATATGACAGACTTAAAATTATCATTTGACATAGAAACGATGCTTCTGTTGACAAGAGAACAATTCAAACAGCTTGCAACGACAAGTGAAACGATTACAGACTTCGCACCTGCAAAAGACTATTGGATTGAGGAAGATTTTTCAAGATTATTCCTTTCCGTTGACGGTTCGCTCAGCAGCTACTTTTTTGAATTTGAACCAGAAGGAGATATCGATGCATTCATTAAGCACTCTTACCTGACCCACTTTTTTCCAAAGACAGGTAGAATAAAGTTGATTAATAATTTGGAAGAACCTCTATGCGACATTTTACCAAAGAAAGGTATTGAAGTCATTAACTTACCCATAATTGACAAACTTGAATTTAGTGAAAAACAGGATATTTTTTCAGACCCTTTAAATGAAACTTCTGTTGACACATTGGTCCGGACAGGAAATTTTAAGGGACAAATTTCATGTTGTGAATGTGGAGATGGTGGATGCTCAAGTGAATATCTTTGGGCTGAAGAAGATTTTGGATTAGCAAGTTTCCATATTCTTGCAGCAGGACTTCAGGCAGTTCACTTATATCCTTTCAAACTTGGTTAAGGGGACACAGAAGCACATGCAGGCAACGATGGGTTTTGCTCCAGGTGTGGCTTAACTTTGTAGCAATCTGAAGTGCTGCACATCCGGGCTTTGGTTTGGGCGGAACAAGCAAGATCCGGCATTAGTTCTTATCATCATTTTTATATGTTTATCCAGTACATTGAAAAACTCTCAAACTTATGAGAGAATTGATCAAATAGTAATTGACAATTTAAAGTATGGCGACAATAATTATTAAACGAACATCAGAAAACAATAACAGATTCAGAGACTATCGGCTTTTTCTTGATGGCAAAAAAATTGGGACAATAGCTAATGGACAAACAGAGCGTTTTGAAACAACATCAGGGCAACATACATTAGTGGCAAAAATCGATTGGTGCAGTAGTCCTGAACTTTCTTTGACGCTTAACGAAACTGACCAAAAGCAGATAACTGTTGGAGGGTTTAAGAATGGAAATTGGATTATGCCAGCTGCTGGTGGAATTATTGGAATTCATTTTTATTTAAAAATGGCATTTGATTTTGAGTACGGCATTTTCTTAGTTATCCCCGCCTTCATTCTGTTAATTTACTATCTCACTGTTGGACGAAAAACGTATTTAACATTAACCGAATCTTGACAGGTAAAAAATCAAATATTGCCCCAATAAAAAAGGTTTTCAGCAGCAGACAAAAAGCCAACGCACAACGTTGGATTTTATGCAAGTTGTCATGGACAAACAAACATCAGCTAATCGCAAAGCCGGGCATTGGTTCAGGCTGGATTTTATAGCATTAGCATTTATTCTCAACTTCAACTTTTAGTTTTACCTAAGGCATCGGTTGTGGGCAGACAAACAAGTAATACCCCACCTGGACAAAGCCGAAGACTTTAGCAGAAACGCCAGAACATAGATACTAAAGACTTTATTCTTCCCAAAGTTTTTTTACAGATTCCCATACAGCCTTGCGTAATTCTTCCCTACACCATGTTTCATCACTGCCCACAAAACTTTCCAACGCCTTACGTAACATTTGAAGTTCACTTGCCACCTGTGGATATGCATGGCACATGGCTTCCACCATTGTTTCTTCTTCCTCTGTGAGCAGACCAAGGCAATAATCTTGTAAAATCCCACTTGAAATATAGTCCCCTGCATTCATCCGATTTCTATGTTGTTAAAATGATAGGGCTGAATTATATGTGATTGCTTTTATAGCGCACATAGAAAACAGCTGTCAAAATTACCGCCGGTAAAGAATTTTAAGTTTTCCAAGCCCTTTTCTTGCCCTTGTTTTAACTGTGCCCAAAGGAAGATGCAGTATCCGGGCAGTTTGCTCCTGCGTACATCCATGAAAGAAAATTAAATCAATAATCTCTGCATACTTTAGATCGAGCTGACGAACTTTACCTTTGATTTCTTTTAACTCCATCAAAATATCATTAGAATCAATGGAACCAAAGGAATCTGTATGTAGTGAAAATATATCATTATTTACATGCAGCATTTGCCTCCGGTGGCAGGATGATCTCAGATAATCAATTGCCTGGTTTCGGGTTATATTCAGCATCCATGTAAAAAGTGATCCCTTTTGAGGATCGAAACAATCAATGTTCTTCCATATTTTCAAAAAAACTTCTTGCAATAAATCGTCTGCTACATCTCTACGAAGTACAAATCTTATCAGTATACCATAAAGAGCACCACAGTAATTGTCATAAAGTACATTAAATCCTCGCTCACTTTTAGATTTGACCATCTGCACGAGTGTTTCCGTATTTAAGCGTGTTACTGTAGACTCACAACCTGTTATCGGCTCATCGGCAATTGCCTGCTGGGAAACGAAATTTTCTAAAATAAACATAATATTATTTGTCTTGTAAAGAATCTTATATTACAATATAAAATTATGCTTGCCGTTGCCTGTGGGAAATAGTGAAAGTCGCTATTTTTTGCCGTTGCCAAAAAAGGAGAAAGAGTGTATTGAAGTCATTTATAATTTAAGACATGCGGGAAAACAGTTTAAGCAGGATGCAGGATGCGGATATTCTTTACAAGAGAATTGTAGCTATGTCATCTGCATTTTTTGTAAATGATGATATCGGTGAAATCGAACTTTTCAGAAAAGAAGCTAACCTGCTAATAAATGGAATGAAAGGCACCGATACCGTTATTGCAATATTTGATCATCTAAATTATACACCAGTTCTGGAAGTAGGGGAAAAGGATTTTTGGGGCAATCTTCCAGAAATTCAAAAAGGGGACAGGATGACACAGATCATGAGCCTTTTGGAAAAAGATTACTTGTCATTTTTTTCAGATTCGGTAACATGGTTTACAGGTGTGCTGGATAAAATGCCCTTTGACCAGAGCAAGAATATCCAAATATATCACTGTGGTATCAGGTACAGGCTCCTGAATGATAAACATGTCTGCATTCTTTCCAAAGGTTTGCCTATTCATTACAACGCAAACAGGAAATTTAGCTACACGTTCAATTACGTTCAGAACATAAATCACCTGCTTAAAAAAAATTTTCGTCATTACTGGATAAGGATTTCTCACGGAGAAAACAGTGAATATGTACATACTTTTCATTCGCAGGATAAGTTGTATTCAACTAAAGATATCCTGTCAGTAAGGGAAAAAGAAATTTTAAAACTGGTGGCCGATGATTATGATACCAAGGAAATTGCTGAGCGCCTTTTTATAAGCACTGCCACAGTCGGGAATCACAGAAGCAATATGATTGAAAAAATGGGCGCACGAGATACAACTGCGTTGGTGCAACTGGCAAAGATGACAGAAATGATTTAGAAAGGGGTTGCAGCGAATAAAAAAAGTGAATGGCTGTAGCTATCCGCAAAAGGATGTAGTTCTTGACAGTTATTAAATTCATTCAACTGACCGAAAATTGCGCCTGGCATAATTCCATATCAATTCAAAAAAATAGGCTGTGCACTAATTTTAAATTTTGAGTGATGACAACTGGTTTGGACAATGAAATACTGCCTGGCCTCAAAAAAAGCGAAGCCATGTACAATAAGGTTACAGGACTTTCGCAGTATATTTTTAACAACAACAGCCATGTAAACAGGGATGCCTGCATGAAATAACTTTTTGCAGCCGTATGTAGTTGGCGCCGGTCTGGTTCCCAACCAACGGCCATAACGCAATTACAACATCATACACTGATTACGCTATTCACATAGTATGTATATTTATAAGGCGGGAGTTTTTTTCAGGAGCTCTTGTTGTGTGTAATTTTAAAAAAAGACCATTTTCATAAAATGAAAAAAATAATCATCACATCAATTATTGTTTTTAACTGTCTTACAATCTTTGCTCAGAAATCTTTCTTTTACAACCTTAGTACTACAGTTCCCAAAAATGAAAAAATAACTAAATTGTATATAGCTTATGAAGTTGCAGGTATAAAGTTTAAAGACAGTTTAGACTTTGGCAAAAAACAACTAACCTTAAAAAAGACTTTGGCGCAACCAGTGGCAGCTAGCATATATACCAATAGTAATAAGGTGGAGCCACTTTCCGTAATGTTGGCAAACAACAACTTATCTGTGGTTATAACTGACAACTTAGTTTCCATTGGTAAATCTAAATTGCAAGACGACTTTTTATACCTGACAGCAAACGACAGAATACGACCAGGCTATTTTCCACTTTACGGCGAACTATATGCAAACAATGACACAGCAGGTCTTAATAAATTATCGGTAATTTTTGACAGCCTTAAAAACGACGATATAAAAAAATCGATTGATTATTTTAAAGCAAATCAGACTTCGCTTTTAAGCCTTTATTCCTTTAATAGGTTTACCACATTTTTTGCGGACTATTCAAAAGTAGAAAAAGACTTTGCGCTCTTACCAACCTGGGCTAAGAATAGCCCTGACGGAAAAAGTATTGTTGCGAAAATGGAAGGTGCAAAATCAGCGCAAATAAACACACAAGCAAAAAACTTTGTACAACAGTCTTCCACAGGACAGAAAGTAAGTTTAGACGCATTTGAAGGGAAATATGTGTTGCTTGACTTTTGGGCAAGTTGGTGTGCTCCTTGTAGAAAAGAACATCCAAACCTTATAAAGACGTACGAACAATTCAAAACCAGCAATTTTGAAATAATATCCGTTTCCTTAGACTCTGAAAATGACAATTGGATAAATGCAATTGCCAAAGACAAACTTACCTGGACACAGATTTCAGATTTAAAAGGGCAACAAAATGATATAGCAATAAAGTATGGAGTTCAGTCTGTTCCCGCAAATTTTTTAATAAATCCGAAAGGTATAATTATTGAAAAAAATCTTGCAGGCGAAGAACTTTATAAAAAGCTGAAAACTTTGTTGGACAAATAGAAGAACTCCTTGCCTCGCCAACCACCGAATCACCAGTCAACTAAATACGAATCAACAAATCACAAGTAAATCAAATAAGTCAGGCTAGCTCTTAATGACAATTTCTGTCAAACATACACCCGTTTTCTACCTCTCAAAAGACATGTTTTAAAAGCTATAAGGCAATCGAAGAATTTTAGATCTGCGCCTGCATGCCCCTTAATCTTGTTCAGCTCAGTCAATAAACATACTAAGGTGCATTTAAAAGAAAAGAACTGGGCGATTATTTGGCCTGGTTGACTGCAAGCATTACCTTCCAATTCAAAGTAAACCCCAAATGAATAAAAACCTAATGATTGCTTGTGTAGCTGTTGCATGTTTTGTTGTCTCGTTCGTATCCTGCAAAAAAGATGGATTGAATTCAGATACCGCCAAAAAAATCCAATACCGATGGGAACGTGTAAGCTCGAGTAATGCGACAGATTACCTGGATGGGCGTGCGATAACCTGGTCAGTAAAGCCGACCCCTCCTGGCAATTATCGTGAATTTAATAGCGATGGATATTATTATGACGTATATAGTAGTTTCACCATTAGATATCAATATAAGGTAACTAAAAATAAGATTCTGTATCTGTTAGCGGGTAGTTCTTCTCAGGCTACAACTCCCCAGTATACAGACACTACTGCTATTGACTACGTTGACGATCATTTGCTTGTTTTGTCCAAAAGAAAATATTTTGTTTCCGGGTCCTATAGTCACCTCAGTTTATCGGTTGACAGTTTAAAAAAATAATCTCTTTGGTTAGCTGGGGAGATTTGATGATAGTGACGTGGTTTTGTTTGATGTTGTTATCATTCATGTCTGCTATACCTCGTACTCTCTGCGCTATATGTTGCTTTAGGATGTTTGGTGCACTTGATTTTTGGACGAATGATCCACGGCTTTGGGCCTTAATAGGTAACTCGCTCAGCAGCCCACCCAGCGAGCAATTGAACCATCACTAATCAACTTACCTCAAAGCCTGCCTTCCTTGATTTCATCCACCACCGTGGGCTCCAGCAATGTGCTGGTATCTCCAAGATTGGTCGTTTCGCCCTCGGCGATTTTTCTTAGAATACGCCGCATTATTTTGCCGCTACGGGTTTTGGGGAGGCCAGTTACAAACTGAATCTTATCTGGTTTGGCAATGGGCCCGATAACTCTTGTAACAGTTTGCAGAATGTCCTGGCGTCTCATGTCTTCGTCGCCATGGTGACCATTGTAAATCACATAGGCATAAATGCCCTGCCCTTTAATGTCATGCGGATATCCTACTACGGCACTCTCTACCACGCCTGAGTGCATGTTGATGGCGTTCTCCACTTCGGCAGTACCAATGCGGTGCCCGCTGATGTTGAGCACATCGTCTACCCTGCCGGTAATGCGGTAATTGCCATCCTTATCTTTAAGTGCACCATCTCCTGTGAAATATAAATTGGGATAAGTAGCAAAATAATTGAGTCGGCAACGTTCATGATCGCCATAGGTTGTGCGTAGTATTCCCGGCCAAGGGGCTTTGATGCAGAGATTGCCTTTGATTATTCCGTCTGCATCGGCCTCCATAACTTCATTGCCCTGCTCGTCTACCAGTAACGGTTGTACGCC
>JANPJW010000211.1:0-4741 GCA_031425715.1 Chitinophagaceae bacterium
ACCTTCGGGCAACATGCCAATGATTTCGCTGTGTGCATGTTGACTTATTTGCCTCACATTGGTTTTACGGTAGGCATCTGGCATCCAATCCCGGGGTTCAATTTTTATTTCCTTATCAATCTTTTCCTGGAAAGCTGCTTCTAAATCGTGTATTTGCATAACTGTTCTTTAGAGGATAAAAATACTAAAAAACTAACAACTGTTAGCAAATTGTCTAAGAAAAGTTGGAGGGGAAAGTCTTAAACCCAATTATTTTTATGGGCCAGGCTTATGATTTGTGCCTTGCTGTTTACATGCAGCTTTTGATATACATTGGCAATGTGCTTGCGAATAGTTAATGCGCTAATATCCAGTTTAGCGGCAATGCGTTTGGCATCCAGTCCATTTACGGTAAGCAGTAAAATTTCTTTCTCCCTTTCAGTAAGCAGGGCATCGAGCAAATGCGGTTCTGCAGTTTTTCTCTCTGTAGATAAAGTGGCTTTGCCTAACATTTCGAGCGATTTACGGGCAATGGCAGCGCTCATGGGTGCCCCGCCATGCTCCATCACATTGGTTATAGCGTTGTGCAAGGTAATAGCACTTTCGTCTTTGAGTAAATAACCATGAGCTCCCGCTTTAATGGCTTCAAAAATTTTATCATCATCATCAAACACCGTCAGTACAATAAAATAAATTTCCGGGTACAAGGCTCTTGCAATATTGATGGTTTGTACGCCATCCATTTCGGGCATCTCCAGGTCCATAAATATTACCTGTGGCATTTTGTCCAGGGGTAAGCCCTTTAGCTGCTCCAAACAGTCGTTGCCATTCACTGCGGTAAAACAAAAGTTCAGGTCTTCAAACTGATTTATCTTTTCAGCAATGGTATTGCGGTTTACTGCCTTGTCATCTACCAATCCTATTTTTGTTGCTTTATTCATTTATTTATTTGTGAGGCAAAGGTTTGTTTTTAATTTTTTACAGCAATACTTAGTTTGTAGTAGCATTGCCCAGTTCCAGTGTAGTGCCTTGGTTGATGGATGAAATAATTGAAAGTTTCATTCCCATTTCCTGGGCCCTGAACCTCATATTTATTAAACCATTGCCTTCGGTACTTGCTTCTTGCGGCAAACCTTTCCCGTTATCTATAACTTTCAGCGAGATTGCATTGTTGCTTTCTATCGTAATATTTACCATTGTTGCCTTGCTATGTTTTAGAGCATTGTGCAAAGCTTCCTGCACTATCCTAAACATATTTAATGCATGCTGTGAGCTTATCCTTGTGTCGTTGGTAATTTCTTCTTTGATGTTAAACTGAATGTGATCGTAACTGGGGCGTAGCTTATTTACATAGCTTTTTATCCGGTCGCTGATGCCGGTGATCGTTATGTTTTCTTTGTTCAGTACCCAAATAGTATCCCTTAAGGAATCGATGATCTCCTGGGCATGTTGTTGTAGATTTTGGAGGGAAGTTGCGCTTGCATGAATGCCGTTATTGGTAATCTTTTCTACATCGGCGCTAATTGCAGAGGCATAAGCACCCATATTGTCATGAAGGTCGGCAGCAATCCTTTTACGTTCCTGTTCTTCTGCATCAATAATGCTTTGAGCAGCAATTCTCTTTTCTTCCTGGAGGGCAAACTGCATTTTGATATTTTGTTTGCGGTTATAATTTTTAAAAGTGAGCCAGATAATGATGGCAACCATTATTGCAAATAACGCCGACCCAAACAGCCAGTAATTTTTTACAGTGAGATCTAACTTTTGTTCGATAATTGTCTTTTCATTTTTTTGGGCTTCGCTTGCAGCCTGCATATCGGCAAGTAGCTTTGAGGAGTTGATGTTGTTGAATGAGTCTTTTAAGGCGATGATTGCTTCCAGGGTCTTACTGTATTCAATGGTATTGCCTGCGGCCTTGTAATTTTGTGCAAGGGAATGGTAGATCATTAATAATTGTGATGATAAGCCGCTTTTTTTGGCAAGGCTTATGCCCTCTTTGCACAGGGCAATTCCTTTTGTAGTCTGTTGATTATTGGCATAATAGCTTGCCAGGCTACTCATATCATACACCGTATAAAAGGGATCGTTAATTTCTTTTCTGATAGCTACCACTTCATTGAGCGGAGCTTCTGCAAGATGAGGCTGTTTTGTATCGATAAATATTTTTGCCTGCATGCTTAGTGCGGTGGCTAAGAAAAGCTGGTTGTCATTTTTTTTAGCATCACTTATGGCAATATCAATATAATATTTTGCGGAGTCATATTTGTTCAAGGCATTAAATGTGGTGGCAATGTTGCTGTACAATGCACCATAATTATTATAAAATTTTTGATTGTTGGAGGTATGCAGCGCATTCTTCAGCCATCTAAGTGCTTCCTGGTATTGCTCCATTTCCATCTGCACCCATCCAATACCGGTTTTAGCCTGTATTTGCGTCAAAGTATCTTTTTGCGCTTCGGCGATTTTTACAACCTCATACAATTGGGTAATAGCTTGTGTGTATCGGTTACCCCGGTCAAGAATTTTTGCCCGGAGAAATAGCAATGAGAGATAAAACGATTGCCTTTTGCGCTCATTTTTAGCTCGTTTTAGCAGAGGATCTATCAAATTAATAGCGCTATCTACATAGTTTTTACGGATGTAATAGTATGCCCGGGCAACTTTTATTTTGTCAGCCTCCAACTTATCTTCTACGTTGCCAGAGATGGCTTCTGCCGCTAATACATAGGGCAATAAAGTATCTGGGTCAAGGCTTAGTACTGCCAAATTTGAAATGGCTTCAATTTTTTCTCTATCGCTTTTACTTTCAGCAATCCTGCGCCTGATGCTGTCTGTCATTTTTGTCTGTGCCAAAACATTTTGCATCGCTCCGCTTAGGATCAGTGTAAATAATAGGAGAATATTTTTTTTCATTTTTTATGAAGATGTAGAAACCGCTCTAAAATTATTCAATAAATCATTCTGAAGTCCTCAATTATTGCTGACCTACTATAAATTAAGTATTTCGTTTGGGCACAGGCGGAGATAGTTTTGATCACACATTTATTAATAGCTAAAAAAATAAAAATGAAAACATTCTCAGCATTCCTAAAATGGGGAATCCTTTTTTACAGCCTCGTTTTAATACTAAGTTCGTGTAAAAAAGATAGTGACACGCCGGCGCCTACCGGCGACACTTACCCCACGCCCATCCGTAACCAGATTTCGCAAAGCCTTGTTGATTCCTTAAGAGCGAGAGGCGCCAACGTTTACAGCGGTACCACTCCACCTGTGGTAAATGGTATTTACCTGATGCGCCCGGATAGTTGTATTTATGATAACTCACCATCTAATTTTGCGGGTACGATTTTTACTGATTACAAATTCCGTTTTAGCAGCCAGAATGCCACAACGTATGCTCTAAATGTGGAGCAAAAAGCAATTCCGTCCGGAGCGTTGAGCACCACGCCTGTGTCCACCTACATATCTGGCAGTGGAAACAACTTTTCAATTTTCATACTCAGAACCATCACGCCAGGAGGTATACAGGTGCAGCAATTTAATGTGCTTAGTGGAACAGTTACAGCAGCAGGTATCCAAAATTTGCAAAACGTACTGTATGTAAGAAGTAAGGGTAGCGATCCGGGTAATACCTATCCTCCGGCAGGTACCGTGCGTGTGTTTGTTACAGGAGCACCTGGTCTGGCTGCAACTTCAGCAACTTTCTGAACTTAAGTTTCAGTCGATTCTAATTGCCATCCTGCTAAAATTAGGTAATACAAAGAGATATCGTCCTGAACCTGTTTAAAGGAACAGCATTTTAAAAGTTTTCACGCAATTAAAAAACTTACTACAATGAGAAATATTTTATTCATCCTTATTTTTTTATTTGATGTATGGATTGGGAATGTCGATGCCCAGGGGGTTTCAAGAATGTTTGGTTTGGTAGGTGGCAATGCACAATCCAACCAGAGCTCCAACGGATTTTTATTTAGTACCGATAGTACAGGAAATAATTTTGGCGTGCAATACAACTTTCCTGTAACTACATTTGGAGCAAATCCCGCCAACCTGGAAATGGCGCCTTACAACGGAAAGTTGTATGGCACAACCAGCCTTGGCGGCGTTCATAACGCCGGAACTTTGTTTGAGTACAATCCTGTAACGGGCATCTACACCAAGAAGTTCGACTTTGGTCCCAACCTGTCTGTTACCGGCGGCTCGCCCAAAGGTTCTCTGCTGTTGTATAATAACAAATTTTATGGCCTGGCTGCAGACTATGGCGCAAACGGCGGTGGGTGCATTTTTGAGTGGGATCCCACTTCTAATATCTACACAAAAAAATATGATTTTAATGGGGCTACAGGAGCTAACCCTCAAAATAGTTTACGGCTCATGAACGGGAAAATGTATGGTACCTGTGTTTCTGGAGGATCGGCCAACCTTGGTGTTGTGTTTGAATGGGATCCGGCAACCAATATTTGTAACAAGATGTATGAGCTCACGGGACCCAATGGATGGGGCTTTTACAACAATGTAACTCCATACAATAATAAGTTATACGCCATGAGCCACCAGGGAGGGAGCAATGGGTATGGTGCAATTTATCTGATTGATCCCAGCCTGCCTTATGGATCAAATGCTACTATTATAAGACAGATGGATGCAAACGGTGGCACTGCCAATAACAACGAAATGATAGTGCACAATAATAAACTGTATGGTTGCCTGTTTAATGGAGGGAGCAACTTCAGCGGTGTATTGTTCGAGCTAAACCCGGTGG
>JANPJW010000212.1:0-4287 GCA_031425715.1 Chitinophagaceae bacterium
CAATTTTCATTAGCTGCCGGGGCATATGCCTTACAACGGCTGGTTGCTTTACGGAAGGCGTGTTCATCTCCTCCATCATCTCTCTATGTATACCGGCCACGCTCCTTGTTAAGCCATATTTCTTTACTACCTCCGTAGCAAGCAAAAGATTATCCAGTTCAGCCTGCATCGTTTCATCGCTCCTTAGCTCGGTTTGTAACAATGCTTTTTCAGCTTCGTTCATTTCGCCATCAATGTATTGTAAAAGCCTATCGGTTTGTGTAGAATTATTGCTCATGTTGCAAAGCTGATTTTAAGTTTTTGGCCAAAGCCGGGTTAGCAGTTAATAGCTGCTCCAGGTTCTTAAGGCATTTATGTTTTTTGTTTCTAAGTACCTGTTCGTTTTCGTACTTCATTGTTTGCACAATTTCTTTCATAGAAAGATTTTCATAGTAAAAAGCGAGTAGTATTTTTTTGCATACGTCGCCCAGTTTGTCCATCACCGTTAGCACCTCCTGCTGCGCTTCCCTTGCCGCAATATAGTCGCCGCTACCGGTATCTGCCGTTTCCCTGGTCGTTTCAAATTTTGTGTCCCTCACTGCCGAGCGGCTTCTTCTTTTGAGTTCATTTAACCACATATTTTTATTAATAGAAAATAAAAAAGTTTTTATACTGGAGTCTCCCCGGAATTTGCCCCTCTGCACCAGCTCAATAAATGCAACAATCACTTCCTGGAAAATATCCTCTGCATCCTGCCGGGTTCCCTGGTTTTGTAATATGTGCACACTTAAACTTTCAAAATGAGCCCTATATAGGAACTTGATGGCTTTATCCATGGTTGCATTCTCTTTAATCATCTCCATCAGCCCGGCGTCATCGTAAATAGGGTCTTTATCCATTCAATGCACAATTAATAGTAAATAATTGGGTTGCTTTTGTAACCAGTTTATAAAATAAAACATTTCATCGGAAATTAAAACCCATGCCAAATTAACCATTCTATTTATTGGTAACGCAGGTTGTAAAATTCCTTTTCTGCTGCGAAAAAACAAATAATAAAAAAAACTAAAAGCCGGTTACATTTCATACCCCTGCATTTACCAATAAAGACAACAGCTTTTTAAACCAAAAAATGTATATCATGAAAAAGACATTCGCAGTATTGGCAGCATTTACCTTACTGTTTTTAGCGTCCTGCAAAAAGACAGATGTTTCAAATGCGCCTACCCCGACCGAAGCAATTACCATCATTCCTCAAAGTGCTGTTCCTGCGCCAGTGGTTACGGCGTTTATAACAAGATTTGCGGGTGCCACCGAAGTGGAATGGCACAGAGGCAGCAGTTTATTCCATGTAGAGTTCAATCACAGCAACAGCCGCCGTTCGGCCAGCTACGACGACAACGGGCATGAAAACGGAGAGCATATTACCTGCATGAGCGGGGCTGTACCGGCAGCTGTGTTGGCCGCTTTCAGACTAAGAAATCCGAACGACAGCGTGTATGAGTGGAAATTAAGAAGTGATGGCAATTGGAGAGCTCATTTTTTACGCAATGGCGTGAAATGGGAAACTACCTTGAGCGCCACAGGCACTTTTATTTCTGAAGAACATTATTGACCTTTTTGACATTCAAGATCCAAAATGCTCAGAGAACCGGGGCCGCTTTCAAAAGCGGCCTTTTTTTATGTGGCAGCGGTATTCGTTAAAGTCAGGAACTTTTTTCCTCAAGAGCCAATTGAAGCAGGACTCAGACTGGTCGGTAAAAGAACAGTTTTACATGTTGGCGGTTCTAGCCAATGATCCAATTTAAACAATCCTCTATGAAGGATTTCTGTTAATGGCCAGGATGAGCTGTTTCTTAATGGGCATGATCTTATAAAATATTTTTTATACTTCTTCGTTCATTAAGCAACCAAAAGAAAATTCTTGAAAAAATATTTGCTGTTCATCTTAGCCATTTGTCCACTGCTGCTTTTCGCACAAAAAAATGTAGACCTCGATCGTTTTCGTTTTAATGTAAACTATATGAGACTGCCGGGCATGCCCCTTGATAAATCTTACTGCACCTATAGTGTAAAAGTTACGGGTCCGGAATTGATGAGACCCTACCTTGAGCAGTTAAATGCGGAACAAAGAGTATTACTGGAGAACTGGAAGAAGCTCCCCGAAAACGGGCACATCAACATAGCTGTGAAATTAGAAAATCTTGTACCGGAAGCAGTTTCCGTAAAGGAACGGGTGCAAACCACTAAAGACAAAAACGGATTGGTTACGGCAACTAAAACTTTTTATCACCAGGAAGTGGTATATAGTTTTGCTGCACAGGCTGCCATCACAGATTATAAGGGCAAGCACATAGGGGATGAAATATTGGCAGATCGTAATTATAAGCAGGTGTACAACAGCCCGGAGTTTACCCTCAAGGGAATGGCTGAAGGATATTTTGTATTGAATGCCGTGCAGATCAACAAAGACTTGTACAACGGAAGTGTCAACAGGGCATTGTCTCTTCTCAGCCAACGCATCTCTTCTAATTTTGGATACACCGAGACCACCGCATCAGATTTTATGTGGATCATTGGTAGCAGAAAGCACCCGGAATATGCTGATAACCGCCGCATGATGCTCCTGTTGCAGGAAGTACTCTTTACCCTCTCAGCCAAAACACCCATCGATGGTGCCAGGGAAAAACTAAAACCAGCGATCGACTATTTTGAGAAAGTAAAAACCAACTACGCTTCTTCGAGTAAGCATGACCGCAAGATGCGCTACAGCAGTTTTTATAACCTGGCGGTACTCTATTACTATTTAGATGATCCCCAGGCAATGATGAACCAGGCAAACGGCCTTGCCTTAAATGACTACGACAGCAAAGATGCCAGGGGATTTATGCAAACTGCTACCAGCCTGAAAAGCGAGATGGAGCAGAACAATGTGAAGAGCCGGCATTTCTACATAGACACTTCGGCCTTCAGGGGACCGCTTGAGAAAAATAGTTCAGTAGTAACTAAGTAGAGAATGGATTCATGATTGAACGCCACCATGCCATCAATTTTCATGATGACTTGTATCATCCAATGCTTCTCCGCAATGCGGACAAAAGTGAATTTTAGAATGCTTCACTTTCCTGGTTTCTTCCAGGAAGCCAGCGGTAATGATACCGGCAGGCAATGCAAGGATCGCTATTCCCGAAAGGGCAAGCACCCCCGTTAATATTTTACCCAACATGGTTACTGGTATCATATCTCCATACCCTACCGTGGTTAAGGTAACGGTAGCCCACCAAAACGTAGCAGGAATACTGGTAAATACTTCCGGCTGCACCAAATGTTCGGCAAAATAAACAAGGCTGGCCGAAATGATGATGAGAAACAAAATCAGCACCAGGCTCAACTTTAAATCGCTGGCCTTGGCCTTAAAAACGTTCTTGATCATTTTAGCCGATTTCATATAAGCAGTCAGTCGAAACAACCGCAGGAATCTTAACAGCCGAAGAATACGCAAAACCCTTAGATCGAGCCCGACTACTACATGAATATAATATGGCAAAATGGCCAGCAGGTCTATCAGCGCCCCTGTGGACAATATATATTTCAGGCGAACGTGAAAACTATGTTTGCTTTTGTGACCATGGTTGCTACTCCATACCCTAAATACGTATTCTATGCTAAATATGATAACTGATACCAAATCAAAAATCCTGAAAAATTCTGTGTACGGATCATGAATAGAGGGCACTGTTTCCAATATTACAGCAATCACATTAAGAATGATGAGGGTGATGATGACAGAGTTGATCACTTTATCCCATTTAGTATCCCCTATCTCGGGATGAAGCAGCGAGTGAACTTTTCCTTTTACGGCATGATACATTTGCAGGAAGTTTTATGATACTGCTAAAGTAAGCGAATAAAAATATTTAGAAATATTTTCATAAGACATTAGGTTGTTAGCATTTTTTTCGACTGCCTGACTGAACTTCTTGAACCAGCAGGCTTAATTGCAAGGGTACATGTGCGCCCTTTAGCAAAAGATGGTATGATTGCCAAATGGCAGCACAAATCCTTATACGCTTTAACCGGAGAGTTGTACATTCAGCCGCAATATCCTGCACCTTCCACGTCCTATGTATACCAAGAGTAGTTACGGCTATTCTCTTTTTCTGATTGTTGCTAAAAATATGTTTTAATAACCATTAATTTTTTTTCTATGGAAGGTTTAATGATGAACTACCCGCTTACAACAAATACCATTCTTGAATATGGGAACAGCGTTTATCAATATAAAAAAATTATTTCCTATCTACCAGA
>JANPJW010000213.1:0-6810 GCA_031425715.1 Chitinophagaceae bacterium
TAAGTAAAAGGATGTTTTGGGTGCTGTGCCTACAAAAGTGCCAGGCATATTCGCTGCAATGGTGCTGAAGCAATGTGTACCATGAGAGTCGAAGCCATTGACGTTGGCAGCATTTAAAACAAAATCCCAGGTACCTAATACATGGTTGTTGATTCTTACACTGTCAAAAGTGGGCAGGGTGAGATAATTTCTAAATCCCCCATCCAAAATGGCCATTTGCATGCCCTGGCCCTGGAAACCGAGGTTGTGTAAAAAATCTCCTTTGTGAATCTTTACCTGGCCATTACTCATACCATAGTTAAATGCAGCTGCAAGGTTTTCTGTAGAAACGGGCGCTGCAAAATTTTCAGGAGAGATGTCAATTACTCCTGTTTCAAATTTATTTCGGGCCGCATTTACCTTACTTATCCTGGGAGCAACGGGCGTATTTTTTTTCACAAAAGAAAAACCATTGATCTTAACCAATGCAGCCGAATCTGTTGTAAAAATAGCTACCTGGTTCAACCATTTAGAGGTATTGAGAATAGTAACGTTTCCAGCTAATCGAATACTATCTATATAACGTGTTGTAACCGGCAAATCAGTACTATCTATGGCGATATTATACCTGCTTCGGCGCTGTAATGCACGCTGGCTAAGGAATTCCCATGGGGATGCAATATTGTAGGTATTACCTGCTTTGTTATTTATTTCAATGATATAACGATTCAATTGCGCCTTGCCGGGTAGGGCGAAAAATAAAAGTATTGAAAAAATAAGTCCTGTTTTTTGCATAAGACTGATTGGTATCATCCTTTATATAAGTGTATTGAAGGATAAGTGACAACAATTCTTGTACGGATAAGTTTTACCCTAAACGCTATCGTACGCCCACTTTATCCAGGTGGCACCCCAGGTGAAGCCACCACCAAAGGATGCAAGAATAACATTGTCCCCTTTTTTAAGTTGTTTTTCCCACTCCCATAGGCAAAGCGGTAACGTGCCGGCCGTGGTATTCCCATACTTCTGAATATTCACCATCACTTTTTCTTTGGGCAGGCCCATACGGTTGGCTGTGGCATCAATAATTCTCAGGTTTGCCTGGTGAGGTACCAGCCAGGCAATATCATCACCTGTGAGCTTATTTCTTTCCATCAATTCGTAGCTCACGTCAGCCATACCTTTTACTGCAAATTTAAAAACCGCTTGTCCTTCCTGGTACACAAAATGTTCTTTAGCCATCACTGTTTCTACCGTTGCTGGCTTTACTGAGCCGCCCGCTTTCATGTGCAGGTGCTTTGCCCCGCTACCATCACTTTTCATGATGCTATCTAATACACCGTTGCCGTCTTCGCTGGGTTCCAGCAACACAGCGCCGCCGCCATCGCCAAAAATAATGCAGGTGGCCCGGTCAGTATAATCAATGATAGCGCTCATTTTATCTACACCTACTACAATTACTTTTTTATACCGGCCGCTTTCTATGTAACTGGCACCGGTTGTGAGTGCAAACAAAAAGCCCGAGCAGGCTGCGCTTAAGTCATAACTAAAAGCGTTAATCATACCCGTTTTATCGCAAATAAGATTTGCCGTAGCCGGAAAAACCATATCAGGGGTTACGGTGGCACAAATAACAGCGTCTATTTCAGAAGGGTCAATTCCTCTTTTAGCCAATAATTCTTTTACAGCCTTAGCACCCATATCGCTGCTGCCCAGGCCTTCTCCTTTTAAAATTCTTCTCTCCTCTACGCCTGTTCTGCTGCGTATCCATTCATCGTTGGTATCTACCATTGTTTCCAATATAGCATTCGTAAGCCTGTATTCAGGTACATACCCGCCCACACCAGTGATGGCTGCCGTAATTTTTTGCATGAACTTCTTTTTAAAATTTTAATCTATTACTAGTTGAAGTGGTAAAAATAAGGCTAAAAACGGTATGCAATTTTTTAACCCCTACGGCTGGTAAAATATCCTTATTTTCGCTATCCGTTTATTTAACAATTATGTACGCATACCTGCAAGGAAAATTTACTTACAAAACTCCCGCCCAGGTTTATGTAGACGTTAATGGAATAGGGTTCGAGGTAAATATTAGTTTGAACACCTATTCAGATATCTTGCCGCTGGAGAATGGCAAACTTTACACCTACTTACAGGTAAAAGAAGATGGCCACGTGCTGTATGGTTTCAGCAGCAAAGAAGAAAAAGAAATCTTTGTGCTCTTAATCAGCGTATCTGGTGTTGGTGCAGCTACTGCACGCATGATGTTGTCTTCTTTGAAATCAGAAGAAGTGCGCATGGCAATTCTTGCTGCCAACTTGAAGTTGATTGAAAGCGTAAAGGGTATTGGAAAGAAAACAGCCGAAAGACTGGTGCTGGAACTGAGAGATAAAGTGGGTAAACAGTCTGCCGGAGGAGATTTTGCAATGCCTGTAAACAATAGTTTGGAGCAGGATGCGTTCACTGCTTTGACTGCTTTGGGAATTTCCCGTCAACAAGCGGAACTTTCTGTACAAAAAATAATGCGTGCCGAACCCAACATAGTACAATTAGAAGATTTAATAAAAAAAGCCCTTAAAGCTATTTGAGAGAAATTCTACCTTAATTAATTTACGGGATGTTGCTTATTAGAAATTCTATTTATACAATAGTGGTATTGGGTATTATGCCTGTGCTGTTAGGCTTATTCAACCCGGGCAATTCATACGCCTCGGACACCGGGAATTCCTTTTACTTTCAAGATACCATTAGCCCCGTCAGAGCGGGTGACAGCCTGCGTTTTCCCATCAGCGATAGGCGGGGAGACTTTGTTTCCGGAACTTCGGGTAGTACCTACAATCTTAAGGATCCTGCCAACATCAGGGATTCTGTTGTGTATGATGCCATTAGCCGCAGGTATATCGTTTACGAAAAAATAGGAAGCAGGTTTTATCGCATACCCACCATTTATTCTTTTGACGAGTACTGGCAAATGCGTAACCGCCAGGCAGAGGTAGAATATTTTAAAAAACGAGCTAACACCACCAGCCTCCTCAACCGTAATCGTTTTTCCCGCCCAAAGCTTTCTCTTTCCGAGGGCCTCTTTAATCGCCTTTTTGGAAACGGAAAAATTGAAATTAGCCCGCAAGGAAACGTAGATATTACTGCCGGATACCAGGGACAACGCATAGATAATCCTACTTTGCCTGAGCGAGCCAGGAAAAATGGGGGCCTCGATTTTAACATGAATGCGCAGGTGAATGTGAATGCCAGCATTGGGGATAAAATGAAATTCCCCATCAATTACAACACCCTGGCAAATTTTGACCTGGAAAATCAATTAAAACTGGATTATACCGGCAAGGACGACGAGATATTAAAAAGATTTGAAGCGGGCAACGTAAATTTCCCAAGCCGTGGAACTTTAATACCCGGGGCCCAACAGTTATTTGGTTTAAAAACACAATTGCAGTTTGGCAAATTGTTTATCACCACGGTACTGGCCAATCAAAAATCGCAGCGGCAAAGTGTAGACCTGCAGGGTGGTGCGGCTTCGCAAGCATTTGAATTAAAAGCAGACGAATATGAAGAGAATCGGCACTTTTTAATAGGTCAATATTTTAGAAACAAATACAATTCGGTGATGAGCAGGTTGCCAGCGGTGACCAGCCCTGTTCAGATTCTGAGAATGGAAGTTTGGGTAACCAACAGAAATGGAACCACTACAGAAACAAGGGATGTAGTAGGGTTGATGGACCTGGGCGAAAGCCAACCTTATCAACAGCCACCAGTCATCAACGTATTAACGAGTGCCGAAGTTCCTGCCAATACTACCAACGACCTTTACGCAAAAGTACTCAGCCAGCCCGATCCCCGGAACCCGGCCCGTGCATTCATCAATCTTACCAGCCTCGGCCTCAGCCCTGTGCAGGATTTTGAAAAAACTTTTGCCCGAAAATTAGATTCAACCCAATATACATTTAACCGCCAGGCGGGTATTGGAACCCTATGTTTAAGTCAGCCATTGCAAACAGATGAGGTGTTGGGAGTGGCCTACCAATATTCCTTTAACGGGCGTATTTACCAGGTGGGGGAGTTCTCGCAAGATGTACCGCCTGATAGTTCTTCGGCCACACAAAAAGTATTGTTTCTTAAATTACTTAAAGCTACCTCACAAAGGCCCTCACTTCCCATTTGGGATTTGATGATGAAGAATGTATACAGCATTGGCTACGGTGTACTCACGCCATCTGATTTTAAGTTGGATGTTTTGTATGAAGAACCCGGCCTTGGTGCTAAACGCTATGTTCCTTTTGGAGATAAAAACCAGGGATCTCCTATTATCTCACTCATAAACCTGGACAGGCTGAACAGTCAAAATGATCCGCAGCCTGATGGTGTATTTGACTACGTAGAAAATTTCACGGTAATCTCTCCCTACAGCCGGGTAATTTTCCCGGTACTTGAACCCTTTGGTCGTGACCTTGCTGCGCAAGTTTACAACTCCGTGCCAGCAACAGCAAAAGATACTTTATACTTTGCCTTATATGATTCCATCAAAGCGGTGGCACAACAGTTTCCGAATTTAAACAGGTTCCTGTTACAGGGCTCGGCTAAGTCTTCAGGTTCTTCCGATATAAGCATTGGCTACAATATTCCCGTGGGATCTGTAACGGTAACTGCTGGCGGACGGTCGCTTCAGGAAGGAGTAGATTACGATATCAATTACGATTTGGGAACCATCAAAATTACCAACCAGGCTATCCTCAATGCTGGGCTGCCCGTGCAGGTCAATTTTGAGAACAACGCCTCTTTTGGTTTGCAACAGCGGTCTTACCTCGGTTTACGTATGGATTATCTTGCGAAAAATACGGCTAAAGAGCAGCTATCTTTTGGAGGAACCATTGTTAGATTGAGCGAAAGACCATTTTTTACGAAAGTCACTTACGGCGAAGATCCCATTCGCAACGCCATGTATGGCCTGGATGTAAATTACCGTAAAGACATGCCACGGCTTTCTAAGTTATTGGATAAGCTTCCGTTTTATAATGCTGCTGCTCCATCCAGCATTAATGTGTATGCAGAAGGAGCCATGCTAGATCCCGGCCATGCACCCCAGATTGGAAAAGGGAAAAGTGGTATTGTAAATATTGACGATTTTGAAGGAACTAAGTCAGGTATTGATCTTCGCTTTCCGCCCATTAGCTGGGCACTTGCCTCTACGCCGGCAGGCGCAACCAATGAGTTTGGTCAGCTTCTGTTTCCTGAGGCTTTGCTCAATGACAACATAAACTATGGAAAACAAAGGGCAAAAATAGCCTGGTACCAGATAGAACAAACCCTGCAACAATACAAAGGGTCTAACAATCCACTTGCAGACAATGCAGAACTACTCAGCGATCCAAGAGCGAGACAGGTTTATCAGAAAGAGATTTTCCCGCAGCGTACAACTGGTTTCGGCGAAAGCCAGTTGATAACTTTTGATCTAAGTTATTACCCTACAGAAAAAGGGCCTTATAATTTTGAATCTGATTTGGCAAAACTGAATGTTGCCGGCAGGTTTACCCAGCCACGTAAAAACTGGGGTGGTTTGATGCGTGCCATTGATCAGACAGATTTTGAAACCAGCAATATTGAGTTTGTTGAATTCTGGGTGCAGGATCCTTTTATTGCCACAGCTACCAATCCAAATATTGGCAATTCTAGAGGTGGTAAACTGTATTTTAACCTGGGCAACGTATCGGAAGATATCCTGAAAGATGGTCGCCGTTTTTATGAAAATGGTCTTTCTACACCAAATGCCCCAGCGCCAGTAGACACAACAACCTGGGGAAGGGTACCACGAAACCCCATACAAGTCACCACAGCTTTCAGCAATATACCAGAAGACAGGCTTTTTCAGGATGTAGGCTTAGATGGCATAAGCGACAGTGCAGAAATTGAAAAACGACAGGCTTACCTGGCGGAATTGCAGGCAAATTTTGGTACAGGTAGCAAAGCTTACCAGGACGCCCTCAGGGATCCTTCAGTAGACAATTACACGAATTACCGGGACGAATCATTTGATGGGAACGATGGTATTTTGGCGAGGTACAAACACTACAACAGCCCCCAAGGAAACTCTCCGATATCGGATGGTGGACAATTTTCCAGCGCTGCCACGCTGTACCCCGATGCGGAAGATTTAAACCGGGATAATACCCTAAACGAGACAGAAGAATATTTTCAATACATCGTAGATGTTAAGCCGAGCTCGGCGCCCGAAATGGCCGTGGGTACCAATTTTATTGTAGACAAAAAAGTGGTTACCGTAAACTTGCCCAACAGTACGCAGCGGAACGAAACCTGGTACCAGTTCCGGATACCCATCGGTAGTTACAACAGGAAAATCGGTAACATCCCCGATTTTAAATCTATACGTTTTATCCGCATGTTTATGACGGATTTCGAAGACAGTGTTACCCTGCGTTTTGGTTCCCTGCAACTTACCCGTAACATTTGGCGGAAGTTTCAGTATGGCTTAGATTCAACAGGCTTGTATACCCCGCCATCATCTGCTGCCTTAAATGTGGGTGCTGTAAATATTGAAGAAAACGATAAGCGGGTGCCGCTACCATACCGCACACCAAGAGAGATTCAAAGGGTGCAAACGCTCAGCAACAATGGGGTGAACCTGTTACAAAATGAACAGGCCCTGCAATTGCAGTTTTGCGACCTTTCTCAAAATGATGGTAAGGCTGTTTTCCAAACTTTTGCCAACAGGGATCTTCGCCAGTTCCGTAAATTTCAAATGTACCTCCATGCAGAAAGAGCCGTAAAATCAGATCCTGGTTCTATACAAGACAGAGACCT
>JANPJW010000214.1:0-9129 GCA_031425715.1 Chitinophagaceae bacterium
ATTGGCATAAACACCTTCATTCAATTTGTACCGTTCCGCTTGCACTTCTCTTGCTCTTATTACACGCTCCCTTATAAACTCACTCTTTTCATATTGCTGCGAAGACGAAAGTTCGCTGAAGGCTACCGGCGTAACTTCTACATGAAGGTCAATCCTGTCTAGCAATGGTCCTGAAATTCTGCTTAAATATTTTTGTACTACGCCCGGGCCGCAACTGCAATCTCTTTCCGGGTGATTGAAATACCCGCAGGGGCAGGGGTTCATGCTGGCAATGAGCATAAAACTTGCCGGAAAATCCAAAGCAACTTTTGCCCGGCTGATGGTTACTTTTCGTTCTTCCATGGGCTGTCGCATTACTTCCAATACAGTCCGTTTGAATTCTGGTAGTTCATCTAAAAACAATACGCCATTGTGTGCCAAAGAAATTTCGCCGGGTTGTGGGTTTCCTCCACCGCCTACAAGAGCAACGTCTGAGATCGTGTGATGCGGGCTTCGAAAAGGGCGTTTACTCACCAGCGTTGCATTCTCGGGCAGCTTCCCGGCTACGCTGTGGATCTTGGTGGTTTCTAACGCTTCCATCAAAGTGAGTGGTGGTAAAATGGTAGGAAGCCTTTTTGCAAGCATCGTTTTGCCGGCACCGGGTGGACCAATTAAAATAGCGTTGTGCCCGCCGGCAGCAGCTATTTCCAATGCCCGCTTTATATTTTCCTGCCCTTTTACATCGCAAAAATCTACATCAAAACTATTTTGAGCATAAGCAAATTCTTCCCTGGTATTTACAATGGTAGGCTGCAGCGTTTCTTCATTCTTAAAAAATTCAATTACTTCCCGAATGTGATTTACACCATACACTTTAAGATTGTTCACCATTGCTGCCTCCCTTGCATTGGCGGAGGGTACAATCAATCCTTCAAAACCTTCTTTGCGTGCCTGTATAGCAATGGGAAGTGCCCCACGAATGGGCCTTATGATGCCATCTAGGCTCAGCTCTCCCATTATCACAAATTTCTCTAACCTTTCAGGATTGTATATTTGATCTGTAGCGCCTAGTGTGCCAATGGCAATGGGTAGATCAAAGGCAGAGCCCGATTTCTTAATGTCTGCAGGTGCCAGGTTTACCACCAGTTTGGTACGTGGCATATACATGTCCATGCTCTTGATGGCGCTTTCAACCCTTTGCAGGCTTTCTTTAACGGCATTGTCTGGCAGACCTACGATGTAATAATTTTTTCCACGACTGTCTACATTTACTTCTACCGTAATGTTGATGGCTTCCACTCCGTAAACTGCGCTCCCAAAAGTTTTTACAAGCATGGGTATGGTTTTGTACTCCTAATATACACAAAGCCTTATAAATCTTTCAGCATTTTCACCACGCCCTCCCGTTCTAAAATGAGGTAACCCAACCGGTCGTTGCTAATGCCTTGCTTTAGCTGGTAGTTAAAACTAAGCTGCCCATTGTGTGTGGCGGTTTCAAAATAATTAAAACTGATGTTGGGATGCACTTTGAGCGCATCGCCTATTTCGTACAAGTGCGTAGACAGTATGAAGAGCGAATTTTTTATTTTGAGCAAACCTTCAATCACCGCTGTGCTGCATTTCATAGCGTCTTGTACATTGGTACCCTTAAATAATTCGTCAATCAATATCAACCATTTTCTACCATCATTTATTTTGGTGATGGTTGCTTTGATGCGTTGTACCTCGTTGTAAAAGTAACTTTCCCCTTTGGCAATATTGTCTATCACATTTATGTTGCTCAGCATGCCATTGAACAAGGTTAGCTGCATGCTTTTAGCCGGTACGCCCATACCCACATGCGCCAGGAACACAGCAGCACCTACAGATTTTATAAAAGTGCTTTTACCTGCCATGTTGGCCCCGGTTAAAAATAGAAAATTGCAGGCTGGCGTCAATTCTACATCGTAAGGCACTGGCTTTTGCAACAGAATATGGTACAATCCTTTTGCCTCAAGCAACGGGTGTGGGCTCTCAATGAAAGTGGGAAAAACCAATTGCTCTTTTTTTACAGTAAGTGCCATACCATACCAGGCATCCAACTGTGCGTATATGCCGAGCAGGGTAAACATATTTTGTTTGTAACTGTATCGCAGGTATTGTGCCAGCTCCAGTTGTTGAGGTATGCTCAGATCGGCAGAGCGGCTGTGCTTGCTCACTATTTTTAGGGCGTCCGCCGAAAGTATTTTGGCAGCCTGTTCCAACATGTTTTTCAGTGGTGGAGGAGCAGCAGGCTGTAAGAATCCTTTAATAAACTGCTGCATTCCCTTAATGAAATCAAAGCAATGAATGATAGAATATTTTATGAGCGAAAAATCGGGTGCATGCAACAGCTTATAGCTTTGGGCTGTTATGGCAGAAACATAATTTGGTAAGGGGTCAAAACTGTATTCATAAAACCGTTCTACCACCATGATTGTACCGTTACTGATGGTAAGCGGCCAAAGTGGTTCCTCCTGCAAAATAAGCTGCAATACTTTTTGCACATCCTTTATAGCCTCCTGCGTCTGCAAAGGCGTGGCCAGGTTTCTTTTCAGTTGTGCCTTGCCGTTAGTGGTAAGGGTATGATTCAATTTACTAAAAATCGAAAAGTCTTCATCTCCGGTAAATATGGATAAATCGTTCAGCGTGGTCTTGTCTATTTCCATTCAATAATTTTAAGCTCGGTCAAAAGATAGGCGTTGACCCTTATGAGATGATTGCAGCTTGCCATTTTCATAAACGATGTTTCCACTCACCATAGTTTGAGAGATGCTCGCCGGCATTTGGAAACCTTCCAGCGGGCTCCAGCCGCATTTGTACAAAATATTTTCTTGCAGTACCTGCTGCCCTTGCTTAAGATCTACCATCACCAGGTCTGCAAAATAGCCTTCCCGAATGTATCCCCGCTCTTTAATTAGAAAACAGTCTGCTACGGCATGACTCATTTTTTCAACAATTTTTTCTAAAGAAAGTTTTCCGATACTTTGGTAGTACAACATAAGTGGCAACCCATGTTGTATGAGCGGCAGGCCGGCATGTGCTTTTTCGTAGGGTGCCTCTTTTTCCGATAAAAGGTGAGGAGCGTGGTCTGTCGCAATTACATCCAGCCGGTCATCCAGCAGTGCTTCCCACAAAGCCTCTTTGTTGGATGCAGCTTTTATAGCAGGATTACATTTTATTTTATAGCCAAGCCTATCGTAGTCATCTGCCGTAAAATGGAGATGATGCACACAAACTTCTGCAGTTATTCTTTTTTCTTTTAAGGGCATCATGTTGCCAAACAATTGCAATTCCTGCTGCGTGCTGATGTGTAGAATATGCAGGCGGCTGTTGTGCTTTTGCGCAAACTTTATGGCAATTAGCGATGATTCAAAACAGGCCTCTTCGTTCCTGATGATGGGGTGATCTTTTGCAGTGAGCGCCACACCGGTGCCTTGCAGGGCTTCATAGTTTTTTCGTATGATGCGTTCGTCCTCACAATGCGTGGCAATTAGCATTTCGCTTTCACTAAAAATACGGTTGAGGGTATTGTGGTTGTCCACCAGCATATTGCCGGTGCTGCTTCCCATAAATATTTTCAGCCCGCACACCTCTTTCTTGTAATTGTTCATGCGGAGCGCTTCTTCTGCGTTGTCGTTGCTCACTCCCATAAAAAAAGAGTAGTTGGCAAGAGAGGTTTCTCTTCCGATCGTATATTTATCCTCCAGCAATGACCGGGTGAGTGCGTTGGGGATTGTGTTAGGCATCTCCATAAAACTGGTAACGCCACCGGCCACTGCGGCGGCACTTTCTGAAGCTATGGTTGCTTTGTGTGTAAGGCCGGGCTCCCTAAAATGCACCTGGTCGTCTATGACCCCTGGCAATAAATATTTTCCTTCTCCATTTATTTCGGTCACGTTACTTTTCGTTTCTATCCGGTCGTCTATCCGGGCTATGCGATCGTCACTAACGAGCACATCAGCCGTTTTTATTTTCCCTTCATTTACCACCTGTATGTTCTTAAAAAGGTATTTTTGCATAAATTCAATTTAACGATTTTCAAACTAACTCCCACTCAATGCAAATTATTAAAAGCTTTTTCAAAGTTTTACTTTTTGTTTTTCCTGTTGCTGGATTCAGCCAGTCTACCTATTTAAACCAGGGAGCCAAGGAATACCAATTTATAGACAGGCTTGAAATAAAGCAGCAAACCAATACAAACCTCAATTTTTCTACGCTCAAACCCTTTAGCCGAAAGGCTATCATCGAGCAGGCGGAGTTTTTAGACAGTGCCCGCCTGGGTTACAAAGATTCTACTGGTGTAGATATGTACAAAGATTGGACAGACCTTAACCTATCCAAGGTAGATGAGTATAATTTGCGCAGCCTGTTGATGAACAACAGTGAGTGGGTAAAGGGAAACAGAGATGATTTCGCCAGTAAGAAACCTCTTTTTAACAGCTTTTATAAAACCAAGTCAAATTTTATTGAGGTAAACAACAAAGATTTTTTCCTGGCCGTGAATCCTGTTTTGCAGATTCACCAGGCCGTGGAACCGGGTTATGACGAAGGCATCTTTTTAAATACCCGTGGCGTAACGGTGAGGGGGCTCATCAACAAGCGTATTGGCTTTTCCTCTTTTTTAACAGAAAACCAGGAGCGTGGTCCACAGTTCTTTCAGCAACGGGTAAACGAACTGAGAGCGGTTCCGGGCGTAGGCTTTTATAAAGCCTTCAAAAAAACAGGCGTAGATTATTTTGACGCCAGGGGGTACATCACTTTTAATGCAGCCAAATTCATAGATTTTCAGTTTGGATACGACAAAAATTTCATAGGTAATGGCTACCGAAGTTTGATGCTGAGTGACTGGGGAAACAGTTATCTGTTTGCCAAGATCAACACAAAAATATGGAAGCTGAATTATCAAAATATTTTTATGGAACTGATGCCACAGTTTAAAAAAAGTGGCGACAACTTATTACCGAGAAAATATGCTGCTATACATCACCTGAGTATGAACGTTACCAAATGGCTGAACGTTGGACTCTTTGAAAGCGTTGTTTTTGGAAGACAAGATCATTTTGATTTTCAATACCTGAACCCGATTATATTTTACAGGCATGTAGAAGGTACCGTAGGTAGCCCCGATAATGCAATGGCAGGCTTGGATTTTAAAGCCAACGTGGCTCACCGCTTACAGTTTTACGGGCAGTTTATGGTAGATGAATTTATTTTAAAACAAGTAAGAGATAACCCAACAAGCTGGGTAAATAAGTTTGGCCTGCAGGCAGGGGTTAAATACATTGATGCATTTGGATTAAATAACCTGGATTTACAATTCGAAACCAACAGGGTACGCCCGTTCACCTATTCTCATAATGATACCATTGCTAATTATACGCATTACAACCAGCCCTTGGCTCACCCGCTTGGCGCTAATTTTCAGGAAGTGATTGCCATCGTCAACTACCAACCTGCGCCCCGTTGGTACATTTACGGCAGAGCTATTTATTACAAGCAAGGGCTTGATAGCAATGGGATAAATTTTGGGGGAAATATATTCAGAGACTATCGTACACGCATAGCCGACCATGGTTTTGAGGTTGCAGGTGGCAGAAAAGCAACTGCTTTTAATGGCCTGTTACAAGTGTCATATGAACTTAAGGAAAACCTGTTTTTCGATGTATCGTTATTGCATCGCAATTATGAAGTTGCAGGCTTTAGTGGCAAGAGCAATACCACCCTTGTAACCGCCGGGGTACGTCTCAATATGTTTAAAAGAAATTATGATTTTTAAGCACAGCAGTTGTCGCACAAAAAAACCTGGTTTTACGAACCAGGTTTTTTATGCGGCTAAATATTTTATTCTACTGTGAGGGAGAATGAAATCGTTCTTGCATTGATCTTATCTATAACATTTGAAAATTTTAGCTGCTCATCCCTTACATGCATATTTCTTAAACCCCAGCCCAACTTAAGTTCTGGTGTGAGTACAAACACTGGAAAATAAAGGTGGAAACCAATGCCAGCTTCTATACCGTAGTCAAGCTTTTTCAACTTCATTAATTTTTCGGCATTCTTAGCTCCTTTGTTGGCAGCAAGGTCATACTCAACTTTAGCACCACCGAGCATATACACTTTAAAATTATTGATACGGTCGCTGCTGAATTTAATTTGCACCGGAAGCGCCAGGGTAATTCCCTGTATTTTGCGAATGGTTACAGAATCTTCTCCCCCGGGTTTATCAGGATACTTGAGATTGTATTGAAAAGCCTTTTCGGTAAAAGTGAGGTTGAGGGGGTAAGTGCGCAGATCGAAATGATTGCCTAACCTTTTGTTTACGAGCCATGCAAGGTTTATGCCGGTGCTGTTGATGCTTTCTACAACCGTTACGGAATCGTACTGCAAAAAACGGGGGTGATGGGTGAAACTATAATGCGATCTGTTGGCACCTACATTGATACCAAAATGAAAATTCTTTTCATCATGATCCAATTGATTCAGGTTCTCAAAACTTTGAGCGCTACCAATGGCTGGTAGCATCAATGCCGCCAACAGGAACTGTGTTATTTTTCTCCGCAATAAATACTGCATATTCCTAAGCTCAGGGGTTTACATTGTGTATTAATGTATCCAAGGTTATCCAGGATCTTGATAAAATCTTGTCCTTCAGGAAACTTTTGGATGGATTCGTCCAGGTACTTGTAAGCGCTTCTGTTCTTCGAAAATAGTTTACCCATATTAGGTGTAACGGTTTTCATGTACAGGTTATAGAAGGATTTTACCAGGGGAATTTTAGGTTTACTAAATTCCAATACAACCAGTTGGCCACCTGGTTTCAATACTCTTAAAATTTCGGCCATCCCTTTTTCGAGGTTTTGGAAATTTCGAACGCCAAATGCTACGGTTACTGCGTCAAACGAGGCTGTTTCAAAATTTATTGTTTCGCTGTCGCCATTTAACAGTACAATAGTATTTTGCAGCCCGAGTTTAGCAATTTTCTGCCTCCCAATGTCCAGCATTCCGTCGCTGATATCAATACCAATTATTGAAGCTGGTTTAAGCAAACCAGATGCCATAATGGCCACATCAGCTGTGCCGGTAGCAACGTCTAGAATTTTTGAAGGTTTTTTTGCTGCCAGGTAACTAAGTGCTTTTTTACGCCAGCCTATGTCCAGGCCGCCGCTCAGGAAGCGATTTAAAAAATCATAGCGATGGGCTATATCATCAAACATTTCTGCTACCTGCTCCTTTTTAGGTTGCTGGGAAGCTTTGTCTGGTACTACTGTGTCGTGGGCAAATTGTGTCATATAAAGTGCAAATATAAGCTGTTTGGGCCTGCTGCATGGGCAGTGCAATGGAATGATAAAAGCAAATAAGTTAAAATTGCTGCCTAATTTTGCCGCATGCAAATTAAAAGAGCCAGCTACATCATCAGTAACCCTGATTATGAAAAATGCCCTGTGCCCGACAAACCGGAGTATGCATTTATTGGCAGAAGCAATGTGGGCAAATCTTCACTCATTAATATGTTGTGCAATAATGAGAAGTTGGCAAAAACGTCCGGTTCTCCGGGGAAGACTCAGCTCATCAATCATTTTGACGTAGTGAGTAGTGGTTTTACGGAGGAGAAGAAAAACCAGGAAACGGTTTATCATTGGTACCTGGTAGATCTGCCGGGGTACGGCTTTGCCAAAGTAAGTATTACCAGTAGACGCCGATGGGAGCAAATGATTGAAAATTATTTGCGCAAACGGGAGAATTTGTCGCAAGTATTTGTACTGATAGACGCCAGGCATAGCCCACAAAAAATAGACCTCGACTTTTTAGAAAACCTGAAAAAGTGGGAGGTTCCCTTTAGCCTGGTTTTTACCAAAAGCGATAAAGAGAATCAACGTATCGTAAGTAAAAATGTAAAGGCTTTTTTGGAAGCGATGAAAAAAACCTGGATGTTTCTGCCGATGCATTTTGTAACCAGCGCAGTTAAGAAAACAGGCAGGGATAAGCTGCTAAAATACATCAATGAAATGAACGAGGAGTTGAAGGAGAAAGGGTAAAAGGGTCAATTAGTCAATTAGTCAATTAGTCAATTAGTCAATTAGTCAATTAGTCAATTAGTCAATTAGTCAATTAGTCAATGGAAATAAGCAGTGGAAAGTAAGACAAGTTCGCAGTTTTGAATATTTTTCCTTGTTTGGCTGTCAGGCATGATTTTGCGTTACTCTTTGACTTTTTACCTTTCATCTTTGACGTTTCATCTTTGACCTTTCACCATTGAGCTTTCTCCTCCTAATTCACCGCCTTGTTTGCACAACTACTACTGGCAAAGGCTTCCGGCTTGGCTTTGAAAGCAAAGCCCATTCCCAGGATATAACCCATGGCTTCTTTAAGGGCTTCGTTGCTTTTAAATTGGGGGTTGGTATTAATGTCTGCATGCACCTCCATATCTACGTCGTACAAAGTAAAAAGATCACAAAGTTCGTAGGCTATCTCTATACTCTTGGCTACTTCTACCAGCATGCGTTCCTTGATGCTGTACTGGTGTTTTGTTGTTTCGTTGTGAATAAACATAAAGCCACCATGGCCTTCTCTTAAAAACACAATCACAGTAGCAAATTCTGTTTCTTTGCCTTTTACCTGGCTGTCGGTACCAATGCAAACCTTTAATTTGTAAGCCTGCTCGGTTTCCCTGATAATGGCATTTTCTACTGCAGTTTTTATAGGAAGATCAATAGACTCGCCGCTGAATTTTCTCCAATGCATATTTTTTGGGGTTTTCTAAAGTTACCCATAATAACAACATAGAATATTAATTAAAGGTTATGCGAAGCAGAAATGTGAATATGTGAATAAAATGCAGTAATCCTCCAAACCCCCTGAAGGGGGCTTCTGAAATGTATAATTATTAAGGGAAGTTTGAACTGGCAAGGTTTAAATATTTTTATTAGAGGAGATTTTGCAAAACAGTGTAGCGCTGTTAAGACCACTTCAGGGGATTTGGCGCCTTTACATAAAAAAAGAGGACAGCCCCTAACGCTGTCCCCTAACTTACACATGAATCTACCTTACTGTTTTATAATTCGTTCTGTCTGTCGTTCGTTGTTACTTACCAGTTGCAGGATGTACATACCACCCGGCAGCCTCGAAGCA
>JANPJW010000215.1:0-12262 GCA_031425715.1 Chitinophagaceae bacterium
CAAAGCCCTCCACCATTACTGATTCGTTCAGTTGCTTTTCTACCCCCGTCATTTCCTTCATAAGGTTGAGATAACTTTTATTGGCGTAAATCAACCGTAAGTCCTGATCAATCATCCAAAAAAGATCCTTACTCTGCTCCAGTAAAAGCTGTGGCAACTGTGTTTGTGTCATGGTATAATTTGTTTCTCCGGCAATATTTTAGAACAACCAAAACCAGGGAAAATTGATATCCCTTCAAAAATAAGGCTATGGGGCGATTTTAAGATAATATGCCGGATGTAGTTTTAACTGAGCCACAGATTTTTTTATGTAGGCCCTGCTATTCCAACCCCTGGTAAAATCAACTGCTGCCTATATGAACGAATTTTAAACTATTTGCAATAGGCTGTGTGGTGATATGGCTTAAAGTTTTATGCAATTCCCCGGCAGGAATAATAAAAAAGGTATCAAATTTGTTTAATTTTCAAACCTGGCAATTTTTGTCACACCAAACTATCATTTTACAAAGAAAAAACCTTTCTCCATTCCAGCAGCATGGAGAGATTAACTATGGAAACGCAAGCGACCTCAATACCTGCATTTTTAAATGGCGGTGGCCAGATGGGATCGCTTATCCGTTCCTTTGATTGGTCAAAAACTGTTTTAGGCAATCCTGAAACATGGCCCCAACCATTGCGCATTGCTGTTCGCATTATGCTCGATTGCCCGTTTGGTATGTACATAGCCTGGGGCAACGACTACATTCAACTATACAACGATGGTTACCGCCCCATCCTCGGTGCTAACAAACATCCACAGGCTTTGGGCCTGAATACACGTACAACTTTTGCAGAAATATGGTCCACCATAGGGCCGATGTTTGAAGGGGTGATGCAAGGCATACCCGTGGGCTTTCCAGACTTTACTTTGCAGTTAGACAGGAATGGATTTATAGAAGAATGTGTGTTTGATTTTTCCTACAGCCCCATCCGGTTAGAAGATGGTGAGGTAGGGGGTGTGTTGGTTACTGTAATTGAAACCACCGAAAAAGTAAAAGCCGTAAGGGCTTTAAAGGAAAGTGAACAGGAATTAAAATTTGCCATTAAAGCAACCGAACTCGGTACCTGGGACCTAAACCCGGCCACCAGTAAGTTTAAAGGAAACAACCGTTTAAAAGAATGGTTTGGACTAAAGCCGGAAGAAGAAATTGAGTTGTCTCTTGCCCTGGATGTAATTGCCGAAAGAGACCGGCAAAAAGTTGCAACTGCCATTAAAACTGCTATGCAATCTTCTTCCGGGGGTAATTATGATGTTATTTATACCATCATTCACCCTCAAACAAAATACGAAAGAGTTGTGCGTGCAAAAGGGCAGGCTGTCTTTACCCCGGAGGGAATTCCCATCCGCTTTAACGGAACCCTCCAAGATGTTAGCAAAGAAACAGTGGCTCACCAGTTGCTTACAGAAAGCGAAAATAGGTTAGCCAATGAGCGCATGGTGCTTTACAACTCCTTTATGAATGCACCTGCCGGCATTGCCATTTACAAAGGGCAAACTCATATGTATGAATTTGCCAATCTCGAACACGAAAAAATAGCCCGGAGAAAAATTACCATTGGCAAAACTGTAGAAGCTCTTTTTCCTGAACTAGAAAGCCAGGGCCTTATAGCGATGCTCAACAATGTTTTTTTAACAGGCGAGCCATTCATCGCAAATGAATTTCCCATAAAGTTACACAGTGAAGGAACTGACCAATTGGTTTTGGGATATTATAATTTGGTGGTGCAGCCATTGATGGACGACAAAGGGAATACCGAGAGAATATTGTCGCACGCAGTAGAAGTTACAGACCAGGTAAGGGCCAAACAGCAAATTGAAACAAGCGAAAAACGATTTGCCGCCGCCGTAGAAGCCATACAGGGAATATTATGGACCAATAATGCTAAAGGAGAAATGGAAGGCGAGCAGAGGGGTTGGGCAAGCCTTACAGGGCAAAGCTATGAAGAATACCAGGGCTACGGGTGGGCAAATGCAGTACATCGAGAGGATGCACAACCCACCGTAGATGCATGGAATGAAGCGGTGAGGGAATCTAAAACTTTTGTATTTGAACACCGCATAAAAACGAAGGGCGATGGATGGAAGTTGTTTTCTATAAAAGCCATTCCATTGCTGAAAGAAGATGGCACCATAAGAGAATGGGTGGGAGTGCACACGGATATTACCGAACAGAAAGAAGCGGAAGAAAAAATAAAAGAAAGCGAAGCAAAATTCAGATCGCTGGCCGAAACAGTACCCCATATGATATGGACAGCCACGGCAGATGGGAACAGAAACTTCTTCAATAAACATTCGCTTGATTATACCGGGTTATCCACTGATGCCTTGAGAGGCGATGGGTGGCAACAAACCGTATTTCCCGAAGACCTGGATCAGGATGTAAACAAGTGGAACCAATCAGTGGCAACCGGGGAAGATTTAACTGCGGAAAAACGCATCCGCCGTCATGATGGTGCTTACCGTTGGCATTTGTGCCGCAGCATTGCCCAAAAAGACATTGACGGCAATATCATAGGTTGGATGGGCACCTGCACAGATATTACCGAGCAAAAGGTTTTTTCCCAGGAATTGGAGAAACAAGTAAATGAAAGAACAACGGAATTAGAAGAACGAAAGGATTTTTTAGAAACTATTTTGGAAACCAGTAAAGAATACGTTGCAGTATATGGAAAAGACCTCAAGCTAATTACCATCAATAAGGCAACCGAAATTTTAATGGGTCAAAAAAAGGAAGATGTGATTGGCAAAACATTGTTGGAATTAATGCCACACTCCAGGGGCAGTAGAGAAGAGTTACAACTCAAAAGCGCATTGCAAGGAGATACCATTCACAACGAACCATACCAATCTGATATAACAGGGCGCTATATTGAAAACTATATCAATCCGCTGAGGGATAAACAAGGTAATGTGTATGCGGCAGTGGCTATTGCCAATGATGTTACCAGCATCATCCTGCGCCAAAAGGAAGTTGAAGCCGCCAAGGAACTTTTACAAATACAAAATCAAACATTTGAAGCAGCAGAAAGGATTGCAAACCTTGGAAGCTACAAATGGGATATGACCACGGGCGTGATGGAATATTCCGATAATTTATTTCGACTGCTGGATTGTGAGCCCGGTGAGTTTGTTCCCAGCTTTGAAAAATTTTTATCTTTTATTCACCCCGGCGATTTGGAGCACGTGACCAAAAACGGGGAAGAAACCAGGCAGTCGGGTGTGCTGGTGGAAACACCGTATCGCATCATAAGCAAAAAAGGAAATGTAAAACATTTTCGATCGAGCGGAAGTTTTACCGGCGATGCGGATAAGCGCATTCTTATTGGTACCGTACAGGACATTAGCAAAGATGTGGAGGCAGCTGAAGAATTAAGAACAAAAAACCTTGAACTTCAAATTTCAAATACCGAACTCACTTCGTTTACTTATGTAGCCAGCCACGATTTACAGGAGCCCCTGCGCAAAATACAGGCTTTTGGCAAACTCATTTTACAAACGCAAAAATTTGATGCTAAAACAGAGGACTATTTTAACCGTATCATTTCAGCCGGTGAACGTATGCAGAATCTTATTGTGTCGTTGTTAGATTTTTCCCGCACATCGGAAACAGAGCTGGTATTTGAACCATGCAATTTGAACACAATTGTAGAAGAGTCCAGGGATAATTTACAGTTGAATATTGTTGAAACAGGAGCACTAATCGAATACGACAGCCTGCCAACCATCATGGCATCACAGGTTCAGTTGTCGCAGTTATTTACCAACCTTATAGACAATGCTATTAAATACAGCCGCCCTCAAATAAAACCCATCATAAAAATAACAGCAGCACTTGTAAAAGGAAACGAAACAAATCATCCATTAGCAAACAGCCAAAAAAATTATCACCAGTTAAAAATTGAAGACAATGGCATAGGCTTTGAAAAAGAGTATGAAACTAAAATTTTTGAACTCTTTCAACGCTTGCATGGCAGGAGCGAATACTCCGGTACGGGCATTGGTTTAGCCATCGTAAAAAGAATTGTGACCAACCACAAAGGTTTTATTGTGGCAGAAGGCCGGCCGGGCAACGGGGCCACATTTATTATTTATATTCCTACTGCATGAACAAAATATTTTTAATTGATGATGACGAGGACGATCATGTTTTTTTTAAAGCAGCCCTGCGGGCTATACAACCTGCTCTGCAGTGCGAAATAGCCGTAAATGGTAAAACTGCATTACATGCATTACGAACAAACAGCAGCTTGCCAGACATTATTTTTCTTGACCTGAACATGCCTATTATGAATGGGCTGGATTTTTTGGGGCACATGCAAAAAGACGACAGGCTTAAGGCAATACCCGTTGGGATTTTTAGTACGTCCAATCTTCTGCAAGATAGAGAGATGGCAAAAGCCCTGGGTGCAAGATTTTTTATTACAAAACCCAGCGACCTGCAGGTACTACGCAAAAAATTACAACGAATTTTGTCGGCCGATTTTTCAATCGAAGATTACATATCGCTTACTTAAAAACTTTATATCCCGATGGATCAGGTAAAAGAATTTTTTTACAGGTTGCTGAGCACCGCCTCCTGGCCACCAAGATGGCATTGTGGAAAATGGACAGATTTTCACGGCTGGTTGTACATTGCCAGCGATCTCCTTATCTGGTTTTCGTATTTCATGATTCCGGTGATTATTATTAATTACCTGGCAAAAAAAAAGCATGCACTGAAGTTTAATAAGACCTACCTCTATTTTGCCGCTTTTATCGTTTTGTGCGGAACAACCCATTTCCTGGATGCCGTTATGTTTTGGTTTCCTATGTACCGGTTGAATGCATTGGTAAGATTTGCCACCGCATTGGTGAGCCTACTTACAGTTTACCATTTAATAAAATTATTACCAGTTGCATTTTCTCAAAAAACAAGCCTGGAACTGGAACAGGAAATTTTACGAAGACTGGCAGCCGAGCGACAACTTGAACTTGCCAATCAAAGGTTGGCAGGTTTTGCATCCATGGCGTCACACGATTTGCAAGAGCCATTGAGAAAAATTTCTACTTATGGAGAAATGCTAAGGGTTGACAATACCGATAAATTGGATGCAGATGGTTTAAGGCAAATTGATAAAATTACCGACGCTGCATCTCGTATGAAATTGCTAATCGATGATATACTGCTGCTTTCGTCCATCCAACAAGAAATAGAGTTGACCCCCTTAGATCCTCAACGGTCATTAGAAAAAGCCATCAGTGACCTGGAAATAAAAATTACTGAGAAACAAGCCATGATCGATGTTTCAGCACTGCCAAAAATATCGGGCAACGATGTGTACCTCACACAGCTTTTTTTAAATCTCCTAAGCAATGCTTTAAAGTTCAATTCCGGCCAGCCGGTTATACATATCACAGGAAGACAGGAAGCGGACCGGGTAATCATCAATATCAGTGATAACGGCATTGGGATAGAAGCAACAAACTTTTCAAAAATATTTGAGGCCTTTCAAAGACTGCATACCAAAGCATCTTATGCCGGAACGGGGATAGGATTAACGATCTGTAAAAATATAATGGATGCCCATAAAGGAGAGATCACGTTAAGCAGCAAGCCCGGGCAAGGAACCAATTTTGAGTTAACCTTTTTAGCTGCAAAATAAAATCAAGCGGCTCCAAAGTTCCATTTACTGTCTTTCACGCAGGGATGGATTAAAGTATTTAAGTGGGTTTAACTTAGCCAGCGCTACAAACTACCTTTTTACTAACCAGATTTGGGGAAATAATTGTGACCGCTGGCTTTGAAATTAGCATAAACAATGAAGGAGGCTACCTGGTAATTTTTTTTGGCATTTTCACCTTCACATCAGAACCCCTTGCAAGAAATACCGATGTAGGTTTTGCATGCTCAATAAAAGGAACAAAGTCTGCACCATAAAGATATTCTACATCACAGTCAAGCAGGTAAGTGCTCACCGGATACACCTGCCATCTTGGGTGCTCTAAACTGTACTCGATAGAAGTATGGCTGTTCAGCTTATTATAGCCATAATAATGTTCAAAAATAAATTCTTCCTCTGAGCCCGGCGATATATCCTGCAGGTTTGAACCTGCTGTAATCTCCATAGAATTCCACCGGCGGCCTTTTTTTTGCCATTTATACTCCACGGCTATCTGTCCGTTTGCCTCACTAACCTTGTGGTTCATTTTGGCGGTGCTGTAGTGTTCGTTGTAAAAAAAATTAGCCATACCAGCTACTAAAAACTGTGGTACGATTTCCGAGATAAACCCGACACCTCTTCTCCATTTTTTACCGTCAAAATATTTTATGTAGTACCGCAGGTTCACCTCTTCGAAGTTTATAAAACCTGGCCATTTGATTCCCATCACCCTGGTGTTGTTGAACAAGAAACCAACGACACTTACAAGGGCCTTTCCATCAAACAAATCTAATTCTGTATAAGGAGGTAAATGTGGCTCAAGAATCGCAGCATCTACTTCATAATTCAGCATAGCCAGGTATTCCCACCGTGCTGATAAAAATATGTTTGATGCCATACTAGGTTATTTTTTGTGTTTAATTAAAAGGGTATCCCTTTGAACAATTCCTTTAAAGTCTGCTTAACATCTACTGCGCCATCGCCGTGTTTTCAAATTGTTCCATAATATTGGCTAAGCAGATTTCTGCAAAATGAAATTTAAACCGCCCAACCAACTTGCTTCTGCCTGTACCACGAAAAGAATTTTGAGATCCGTGTTTAACGAACTATGGATAATCTGTGGTGTGGCGGCTACTGGCTAAACATGGCAACGTGCCAATTGTTGCAAGTACCGCATAAAAACCAACTGCATTAAGGATAAGTACCGGTGCAAAGTTCTCGTTTAGCAAGCCTGCCCTCATAAGCCGAATAGCCAAACCACGGAAATAAAAAGCCACCACAAAGCGTACGGTGGTTCAAGAGATAACCCGTGCACAAGAGTAGCGCCAAATATAAGGGAGAGGGTACTAAAACTCTGCGGCCCGGGGAAAACACCCTGGAACTTTTATTTTCTGTCCAAAATAAATATACCGTTTTGTTTCGGGGGTACCTAGGTATTCGTTAATATTGGAAAGCCTTAATCAATTTTTTGTGGATTTTTCTATAAAAAAATTTGCCATCTATTGAACAATATTCTTTCCAAGGGTTCAAAATCCGTTTTTAATTTACGAAATGATTGGGTTGTTGTTTATTGAAAATATCATTTTTTAAATTATTACCTCCACAAGAATTTGCAGCTTATATAAATGTGTAAGCGAATGAGGTTTTTTTTTAAAATTTCTTAGATATTTCAAACTTTTTAAAAAGCCAGCTGTTTAAAGTCCACAACAAATCTTTGAACAAACCCAACTAACTATTGCCAGCTGTAAACAACAGCCATCCTTTTGTAACCTAAACCATATACATATGCACCAAACACTACTGGGGGTTCTCCCAATCCCGAACGACAACTACGTTGCGTTCACGTTTTTCGTAGGCACTATGGCCATGATGGCCGCCAGTGTTTTCTTCTTCTTTGAACTAAACAATGTGCCGCAAAAGTGGCGAACATCTGTTTTGGTTTCCGGCCTTATCACTTTTATTGCTGCGGTTCACTATTACTACATGCGTGGCTACAACCTGGACACCGGTGAGTCACCTGTGTTCTTCCGTTATGTAGACTGGATTCTCACTGTTCCATTAATGTGCGTAGAGTTTTACCTGATTACCAAAAAAGCTGGTGGAAAAGCTGGCCTGTTGTGGAAACTCATTTTTGCATCGCTGGTAATGTTGGTAACAGGCTACATAGGCGAAGCCATCTACGGTACAGAAACGCAGAGTTGGATCTGGGGTCTTATCAGCGGCCTGGCTTACTTCTACATCGTATACCTGGTATGGTTTGGCGAAGTAGCCACACTAGCGGGCAATGCAGGACCAGCAGTTAGCAAAGCAGTTAGAAGCTTGGGCTGGTTCGTTTTAGTTGGTTGGGCTATCTATCCTATTGGGTACATCGCAGGTACCGCAGGCGGATTGTTCGGCGTGAGGGTTTTTGAAGGTTTATCTATGGATATTGTTTACAATATCGGTGATGCCATCAACAAAATTGGATTTGGCTTAGTGATTTATGCACTGGCACAATCCGATAAATCAACAGCAAATGCTTAAATAATTCTAAGAGGTGCTGTACCAAATGGTACTGCACTTCTTATTTTTACGGTTCGGTTTATCCTCTAAAATAAATAGTATGCTTAGAATTGCTTTGTTATTAGCAGGATGTGGATTGTTACTGTTTCAGGAATATATTTTGCCCTTTAGCAGTAGCACCCAATTCATAATCTTTATAACGGGCATTCTTATCATCGGTGTTCCGCATGGCGCAGCAGATTTGCTTGTAGCCACACAAAATGCGAACAGCAATCAAAAATCATTTTCAAAGTTTCGATTTCTTGCAGTCTATGTTTCCCGGCTATTTGCATTTGCCGCCATCCTCTGGTTTTTTCCACTAGCGGGCAACTTGCTGTTCATTCTGTTTGCTGCATACCACTTTGGCGAAACAGATCTTTACCAATTTAAAACCAACACCATATCAGGCAAGGCTTTTGTAATTTCTTACGGCCTGCTTATTTTATCAGTAATCCTGCTGCACCATTTTGAGGAGGTAAAGCCTTTGTTTCAAATGTTTAGTGCAGGCAAGGAAAACGAGCTTTTTATCAACTGGCTGGACGTAAACCGGTACAACGTAATTTCCGTTTCGGGCATAGTTTTCTTCACATCCACATTCATCTACTTTTTACAAAATAACCACACCGGCAGCAACGACAGGGGCCAATTCTTAATTCGGTTTGCGATAATCTTGTTTATACTTTTTAACCTGCCCATGCTGCTTGGTTTTACCTTTTACTTTGTGGTATGGCACTCGGTACTTTCTATGAACAATATTGTAACTTATCTCAAGAGAGACAACAGCCATACCCAACACAGCATCACAAAAGAAATCATTTTATACAGCGCCCTGGCCATTGCCGGTATCGGTTTATTTGGCTTTGCAGGGTTCATGTTTATAAACAGCAACGCCATGGTAGGATACCTTTTTCTTGGGCTGGCTGTACTCACCGCTCCGCATATGCAAATCATGCACGACATGTACAATAGTATTCGTCAAATAAAATTCAACGAAAAATAAGGACTACGAAAATATTTCAAAACAAAATTTCACATTATGTTCAAAAAATTCAAGGCTTCCGAAATATTAATCGTGGTGATGGTAGTACTGCTGATTTTTGTATCAGAATATTATTACGTAATACTGAAAGACCCAAACAGGGCGATCTTCATTGGGCTGTGGCCACCAACAATCATGGGCTTGCTTATCTTTTTCAACATGAAAAAAAATAATTAAAGAAAATGGAAAACAATACAGATATAATCGTTTTAACGAGCGTAGTTGTTGTACTTTTTCTGGTGTTCATCATTGCCACAGTAAGAGAGTTTAATGTAATGAGCACAAAAGAATTTCAAGAAAAAGAAGAGGGTGGCCCAAGGGCAGAAATGTTACGCTTAATTGGTAAACTCTTTACTGATGAAAGAATTGATCCGGCTAAAAAGATCACTTTCATGAACGCAATAAAACCCATGATTGAAGACCTACCAGAGGATGAAGAAAAAAAGAAATAACAAGATTTCTTCCCCCACTTACTAAACGTCATTTTTGGGGAATTGATTGTCGGTGCTAGTATTGATGGGAACTATTGCCCGAATATGGATTGTAGTATCTGCGCCAATATTTATTTTATATTACCTCCTGCTTAGGGCATAACAACATATCAGGGAAGTATAGAATCAAATGTAGCAACTGCCCGAGTTCACTGTAATAACGCCTCCCTAAAGTTTTTTTACGCTTCTGGAAAATATGCCAGACAGAACCTGGATCACCGCAGTTTTAATTTCAGGTGAAATCTTTTTGTTCTTCCGGGAATTTTTTGTTGCTGCCTCAGGTTGTGATGAGCGACTACTTTTGTACACAACAGGGCCAGTATTAATTGGTGCGGCAATCCTCGGCGAGGTTTTCACAACAGGCAAGGGATCGATAGCCCCGCCGGGCTCATAGATCCCAAAATGTAAATGAGGGGTTGTTGTTTTTGCATTACCGGTATTACCCACTGTTCCTATGAGTTGTCCCTTTTTTACAATTTGACCTTTGCTCACTTTTTGTGCATCCAGGTGAGCATAATATGTTCGCCAGCTGTAATCGTCGGACTGGATAGTAACGCTTTTACCACCAATGCCATCTTCTATAACTTCCAACACATAGCCATCCGTAACGGCTACCACGGGGGTTCCTTTGCTCGCAAATACGTCAATGCCTTCATGCTTTCTTCCCCCGGCATCACGGGCATCGCCCCAGTAACTACCAATATTTGATTTACCAGAAACGGGAAATATTAATTCTTTCGCAATCGTGGATGCTGGTCTTTCCTCCGTGGCCAGGGTAGTTAGGGCCAGGCATAGCAAGCAATTGATGAGGAGAAATTTTTTCATAGGGTTTCAAATTATTGTACGAAAGCTTAATTTGAAAATATGGACTATGAAAAAGTATAAAAGAAAGACTGACCAGCGGCATTTAACAAATAATTTGTTGGCGACGCTTTTAAAGGTTGGAAACACCGGTTATACCAGCAGCATATTTAATTCACTTATCAAAATTTTGTCTCCCAACAATTGGAATTTATCGAGCAATAAATTCAGTCCTTTTGGGCTATTAAAATATTTTTACGAAGAAGATGTTGTGCCTAAATTCGCATCGGTTTTTCATAGGATATTGGATTTTAAAGCGGGGCTGGATTTTTATCCTGGCCCCATATTTTTTTATAGCAAAAGTTCAATGCTGCATAACAAACGGCTTAACGTTGCCCAGGCAATATGCTACTGTAGATGATTGAACGCATTTCCTCCAATTCTTTAATTCGCTTTTGTTTGCGGGCAAGTTGTTTACCAAGCTGTTCAATCTTTTGCTCCTGCTTTTTTACATTGTTGTCTGCAGATTGGGATGCCTTGGCTTTTTTGTAAGCAGTCCTAGCACTTCGCTTTGCTTTCCGGGCATCGTTCACACCTCCGTCAGTAGCATCATTGGCTCGGTTGCTGCTATTATCGGCTGCACTTTGTGCTTTATTTTCGGCGCTGCCTGCCCTGGCCACAATACCCGGCAAATCGCTTTGTGCTTCGCTGAGTTTGAGGGTAAGAGATGACACGTCCTCGGTCACCTGCAGGTATTCCTTGTTGAGCTTAATTGTGTCGGCAGCTGTTCTATATTTTTGGGCTGTGGCCGCAGAGGTGACCAACATAGCTACAAAAAATAGCAGAGCGTAAACGGATGATTTCATAATAAATAATTTGGTGTTTAATAATTTGATGATGATGCGTAATAATCTGTAACTCTGGTTATCCAAAAAATACACCAGAATGCGACTAAGTTTGCTTTTGTTAGTATTGAATTAAAATGACAAGCCCTATCAGTTTTGAGGGATTGCGCCTTTGATGGTTGCATCCACCTTAAACATGCCTTGTTTTCTGCCTTTTGCCGCATGGTATTTGTTTTACACAACATCTAAATAGATTATTATGGAAAAAATGCAGCAATTAAACTTAATGGATAAAATCCTACGGGAGCTGGAAGACTTAAATAACAGCCAGACTTCCGTATTAAAGAAAATAGCCCAGATAGAGGCAGACAACATCAACCTTGGTGTTCCTTTGCTTGAACAGTATCTTCCGGATTTACATGGGGAAGTAGATTCCGGTATTGAGATAGTCAGCACCCTATTGACAGAATTTAAAGACCATAGAGACAAATTCTATGCAGACAATAAACTCGCTGCCCTGGAATCGCCGGTTAACTAAACTTTAGCGAAGCGGTCGAAAAAAGACTTTAGCTGGTTTTAGGGTAAATAAATGGGACTATGTTAAAAACATAGTCCCATTTTTAATTGGTAAAAGCTCATCTGCTATTCAGGAGCTACAGAAATCTTACGGATAGCGAATACCTGCTGCCGGTATTCAACTCGGCAATTTCCACCCTATAAATTCCGGATTTTAATTTCTTGGGCATAAACCGGTTACCGCTAAAGTCGCCTGTTTCTATCAACTGCCCGATGCTGTTAAATATGGTAATAGTGATGCCTATGGTAAACTGTTTCTCAAAATTTAAAACCGACTTCGCCGGGTTTGG
>JANPJW010000216.1:0-4454 GCA_031425715.1 Chitinophagaceae bacterium
AGGGAGGCTTACGAGCTGGCCATTGTAGATGTAGTAATCAACCCTGTGCAGGACAACAGCTTTTTTTCCAACACGGGCTGGGGAAGTTCGGGCCTGAACTACAGCAACGAATATTTTCAGCGTACCCTGGTAAGAGACCTGAGCTATGAAAATAACAACAGCAATTACGCCGCAAGATTTTACAGTGATTGGGAAGCACAGCGAGCCAATGTAGCGGTTGACTGGATTGTAGACCTGAGATTGAGAAACATGGATCTGCCTCAACCGTATTCCAACACTTACCGTCAAAACCGGAGCGCACAGATTCAAAATGGCACGGATACTTCGGGTAAGCCAATCTACCGTACCGTTACCGCTACTGTTAACATTACCCGTATGAGTTTTACCGCACGGGCAGATATGGACGTTTTGATCAGGGACGTGCAAACAGCACGCACCATCAGCAATAGAAATTTTAGGAAAGAGTATAGGTGGCAGGAAGAAAGGGCCAGCTACTCCGGCGACAGTCGTGCATTGAGTTCTAATGACTGGGCGATGATCAACAACAATAATTTTTATGCTCCAAGAAGAGAACAAGTGCTGGAAGAGCTGTACCGTCAACTATATCCCGAGGTGTTGAACAACATTAAATATGCAGTAAACTGGTAAGTGGAAAAATACCATAATGTACAAAGCCGGCCCCGGAGCCGGTTTTCTTATTTAAACAACACATATACCAGCCAGCTCATGCCATAGGCCAGTGCTGTCATGTATATAAATTGTATGGTAGGCCATTTCCAGGAGCGGGTTTCCCTTTTTACCACGGCCAGGGTGCTCATACATTGCATAGCCAGTACATAAAACATCATCAAAGAAAGACCTGTAGCCAGTGTGTACACTTTGCTGCCATCTGCCCTTAAGGCGGCGGCCATTTTTTGCCGCAGCGTGCGTTGGCTCTCTTCTACCCCTACGCTGTAAAGCGTGGCCATGGTGCCCACAAAAACTTCCCGGGCGGCAAAAGAAGTCACCAGGGCAATGCCAATTTTCCAATCGAAACCAATGGGAGCAATCACGGGCTCCAGAGTTTTACCCAATATGCCTGCGTAAGAGTTTTGCAACTCTGCTGTGTTTCGTTGTTTGTTTATCTCTACAGCATTGCCAGGGTCAGCTTTCTCCAAAGCATCGTATTGAGCAGTTACCCCCGCCATCCTTTCCGGCGGACCATAGCTGCTGAGTGCCCACAGCAAAAGGCTGATGACCATGATGATTTTCCCCGCATCTCTCACAAAAATCTTGGCTTTTTCCACCATGGTTACCATGGCATTCTTCCAGCGTGGGCTGCGGTAAACCGGTAGCTCCAATATAAAAAAACTGCGCTCTTTGCTTTTAATAAACCATTTCATTATCCAGGCTACTACAAGGGCCATAACGGTGCCCATCATGTAAAGCGCCATCATCACCAAACCCTGCAGACTCATAAAACCAAAGTAAAAGGTATTGGGAATAACCAATGCAATTAATATGGTATACACAGGTAACCTTGCGCTGCAACTCATGAGCGGCGTTATCATGATGGTGAGCAATCTTTCTTTGGCATTCTCAATGTTACGGGCGCTCATAATGGCTGGTACCGCACAGGCAAAGCCGCTGATCATCGGCATTACACTCTTTCCGTTGAGACCAACCTTGCGCATGAGTTTATCGGTGAGGAAACTGATACGTGCCATATATCCTGAATCTTCTAAAAGCGTGATAAGCCCAAAAAGGATCATGATCTGTGGGATAAAAATTAAAATACCACTGAGCCCCGCCAGGATTCCGTTTACAAAAAGATCGCTCGCCCAACCGCCGGGCAACAGGTCTGTAAACCAGGAGGCTAGTTTACCAAAACTCCACTCTATAGCATCCATGGGGTATTGTGCCAGCCAGAAAATACTTTGAAAAAGAAGAAACAGTACCACGATCATAATCATATACCCCCAAATGCGGTGCATGAGAATATTATCCAGTTTTTCTGTAAACAACGATTTTTCCAGTGGACCCTCTTCCACTACGGCTTGCTGCATGATCTGCTTGATGCGGGCATACCGCTGCATAATTTCCTCTGCCTGTGTGCGGGTTGGGTTGAATTGGTGTTTCAATTCGATGGCTTCAACCGCTTCCTGCTCGCTGGCCTCCAGCGAAAAATGCTCATGGTTGATGAGGTAATGCAGGGCTTTGTAGTTACTTACTTCCGGAAACAGCGCTTGTACGGCTTCTACTGCCTGGGGAGCCATGGCATCTGCATCTATAAAATTGCGGGGTGCAATATGTGGTGGATTGTCTATGGTTAGCTCCAACGCTTTTTTAAGCGCAGTGATGCCCTTATTTTTACGGGGGTTGATGGCCACAATCGGCACGCCTAACTCCCGCTCAAGGCCGGCAATGTCAATTTCAATTCCCTTTTGCCGGGCAAGGTCCATCATGCTCAGGGCAATCACTACCGGAATTTTAAGATCAATGATCTGGGTACAAAAGAGCAGGTTGCGTTTTAAATTACTGGCATCGGCCATCACTAAAATAACATCCGGCTTTAACTGCTCATCCTGGTTCAGCAGTACTTTATAAGAAACCCACTCATCTTCCCTGCGGGGATAAAGGCTGTACGTGCCGGGCAAATCTATCAGGTTCACCTGTCTGCCATCAGAAAGGTTGGCTGTACCCGTCTTTTTATCTACCGTTACGCCAGGGAAATTCCCCACCTGCTGATTAAGGCCTGTGAGCACATTAAAAAGAGATGATTTCCCGCTATTGGGATTCCCTACTAAAGCTATGTTGGTTTTTCTACTCACTAAATTTAAGAGACGCCGGTGTTTGCGGGGCACAAAAGTAGGATTAACCTCCTAAAGGCAGTTACGAATTAAGAAAGTTGAAACCCGCTATGCGGAAAACTACATGCCCACCAACTGCCAGGTAATAAACGAACCCTTTGTGGACCCAAGGCAAACTACTTCGGCGGTTTTAAAAAACGGCTTATTTCATGGTAATAGAAAGATACGCTAATCCGGGGGAGGGTACAGAAATATACACAAGAAAAGTATAACCGAAAATGGGGATTGATTTTGTTTATAGAAAATAATACTTTAACAACCTCATTCCCGATTCAATTCAATTTGAAAGCCACATTAAATATAGGAAGACGTAATGAATACTATTAGGAAGAAATAAACTTGAGAAGAGAAAGTTTATTGAGTGCCTTTTTGAGTTTATAATTTATTATTTATACACTAACTCTTATACGGTGGAAAACAAAATCCCTTTTATTTTTAAGGAGAAAGCAACAAAAAATATTGGTGCTCTTACAAGGAGAGCTCTTATAAAAAAACTATCTCTTGTTGCAGGAGCTACTTTTATTGCCCCCCTTGCCCGTGCAGGTTCTACTTTTGTAGAAGCAACAGAAACAGTACCAATACCTAATAATAATTCAATCCGGAAAATTGCAACAGAAGAAGCTTTTTGCATACCTGAAATAGCTGATGCTTTACGCAACCTGGTTCGCAAAGGCGGTACTAACCTGGATTATAAATTGATTGCTCAAATTTACGGCACACCTGTAAGTGAAATAAGTAAGTTAGCAATCAGTACCAACCAAACAGCCAATAGAGATGCCGCTTCAGGTTTGATGTTGCCTAAACTTCTTGACACCGAACAAATGCGTATAGCAGATATGGATGCCAGCGGTGTAGATATGCATTTACTATCCCTTGCTTTACCAGGTGTGCAAATTTTTGAAGAAGCCCAGGCTATTGAATTAGCAAAACTTGCCAACGACCGGATGAGTGATGCAGTAAAAAAATTTCCGAAACGGTTTGCTGCATTGGGGTGCTTTGCACCGCAGAACATAATAGCCGCAACAAAAGAAATGGAGCGGTCGGTTAAGCAATTAAAGATGAATGGTTTTTTAGTAAACTCACATACCGGAAATACCTATCTGGATGACCAAAAATTCTGGCCCATTTTTGAAGCGGCAGAAGCCTTGAATGCACCACTGTATATTCATCCCCGTGCCCCGTCTGATGGCATGGCGGAACCCTTTAAAGATTACCGCCTGGAAGGAGCAGTTTGGGGTTATGGTATTGAAACCAGTACGCATATTTTACGATTAATTTTTGGCGGTGTGTTCGACCGCTTTCCCAAGTTGCAAGTGGTAATTGGTCACATGGGTGAAGCCTTGCCTTTTTGGTTATGGCGGCTCGATTTCATGGGAAGACCGGGAGCAAGGGCCGGCAGAAAAAATCAATTAAAGCCCAGCGAATATTTTCAACGCAATATCAGCATCACAACCAGCGGTGTCGAAGACCCATTGGCACTTCGCTTTTGTATAGACAAGATTGGAGTTGAAAGAATCATGTGGGCTATTGATTATCCTTTTCAACCAACTGCACCGGCCGTTTCGTTTATTGAAACTGCTCCATTGACGGAAACAGAAAGGATGA
>JANPJW010000217.1:0-3736 GCA_031425715.1 Chitinophagaceae bacterium
GGCCCAGATCCTGCTCGGTATAAACGTAACGCCTTTTTTTAGATAAAAGCTTGGTGGCCTTGTTGTCGGCAGGTTTTTCGTTGCGTGGCGATGAAGATTCTATAGTTGCAAAATTGCGGGATGTTGGTTTTTTCATAACGAGATTGTTTGAAGACAAAGACTTTAAAACCGTGCCAGTCTAAAACCAATCACTTACAAAAAAAATTACCTGGACACGGGTAATCTCTGCCGCAGTTGCTGCTATAATTCCCCAATACATGTTTAAGAATGATAATTTGTTAGGAGAGGTAGCAGTCATTAACACTGATAACTTTTAAAGAACACTAACTGCTACAACAGTTCGGGCAAGGCCAGTTGCCGGATCAAACCTGCAATTAGAGAAATACTGATAAAATGTTTTTTTACCTCCTCTTTTGCACCGGCCTGCGAACCGGATGCTTCCAGCAGATTTTCGTTCAGTGGTATACCTACGTAACAGCGCCCGGCTACAAAGGAAAATGACAAAGGGAGTTGGGTAGCCTGGCATATTTTCAACATTGAGAGCCGCCTTTGATCGCTAAGCAGGAAAGCTGCCTCAGACGGCATACTGCTCCGCAATCTGAAATACTGATCAAAGCCTGCATCGCCGGTAATAATTTTTTGCGTTCCTTTTACAGGCAGTATTTCGTAATAGCGATTCAGCCGTTCTGCCCCAGCGTGCTCTTTTCGGGGCCATATGAAAGTACCCCCGCTAATGTGACTTCCCAAGGCCGCCACAAAAAACAGCCCTTTAAAAACAGTTAGAAAACCGGCTCCATCCGGGTCGTTACAAGTTACATTCAACTCCGAACATTGAAAACGAATGCCATGAATGATGCCCTCCATATAGTCGTTGCCTTCAAAGTATTTATAATCATATTGGTAAAGCCGGCTTTCTTAAAAGGCTTTGGAAGAAACATTCTTATACGGCTTAAAAACAACACCGGGGGCTACGTAGTTAATTACTTCGGTTATCACCAGGGTTTTGTGCGCATCTGTATATGCATCATTGTTATGTACCGATTGGTAAAAACCAACCAGCACCATGCAAACTAAAAAGAAGATCACCCATCCATCACCAAAAGAAGGGTTGGTATACACTCCTATACCGTACAGAACAGTAACGCACATAGCGCCCACTGTTGCCGCTCTCCATGCCCGGCCCTTCCCCTGCGCTTGCTTTAAACGGGGCAGTATGGGTTCTATTTTTTCAACGTAAAACTTATCAAAATCCGGACTGTTTGCGGGCATTTTTTATGTGATTGAGGGTATACCAAAACTATACAAAGTTGTGCTGAAAATTGTAATCAACAACGATGAACGAGGTACGGCAAATGAGAAAAATTTCCAGATTCAGTTCACAATAAACGTCGTCTCGCTGCGGGTTAGCCTTGTTCCGCATTTACAGATTGGTTCTTCTGTCTCCTGGCAAAAAAAATATAAGATAACCAGTGAAGCCAAACTTGATAGATCCTCTGCGTTTGATTGATAAAAATTTTTGTGGGGAAAAAATCATCAGCCCAATAAAGGATTACGACCCCGTATGCGATTGCCTTTCATCCATCACCATCGTGTCTGTCCATCTATCTTGCCAGGGGTTGCAGGGCGAACCCAAAGCACTGAATGCACAAAAAGGAACCGACCGGCACAAGCCTCTTGTAAAAGCAGTAGTGGTGCTAATGGGGCTTCCATCCAGGTTCACAGCCCTTGTACCGGTAATCAATTTTCCCAAAGTCTTGCCCTTGAAAATAGCCTCCACTAAGCCCATGTATAAACCATACAATACCAGGGTGAGTAATTGCCCCCCGAAGTTAACCGGGTCATCGTCAGCAATGCCATTCAGCGTATCGGGAGAAAGCAGGCCAACAAGAACGGCCACTGCAAACGCAAGCACGTAAAAGCCTATAAAATCTATAATGTAATTGGCAAGTCGTTTGCCGGTATCCGCCCTCACAACATGGTTGTCAAAAGTATGTAGCTGATCGGGTATTTCTTTTTCTGTTTGCATAGTGCGAGGTAAGTTTTACAAATGATGGTAGCACTAAGATAGGTGATGCATTATACAATGCGTTACTACTTCATCAGTCCGGCCACGAAACGACTTGCTGCACCCGTATTGAGGTATAGGTATCCCGTACTAAATATTGTATTTTAGGTTCTGCATTATTGTACCAGCCGCTTCAGATAGGAAAATGAATCAGTAGAAAAGAATGGTGAACAACTGGCTAGCCCTGGTATAGATGACCCTGTTGCTTCCTTAGTCCAGTTCTAAAATTTAATTATGGCAGATATCTTTATCAGTTATTCCAGTACGGATAAAACTATCGTAAAACGTTTAGCGCAGCTTTTAGAAGAAAATGGATGGAGCGTTTGGTGGGACCGGCAAATACCCATCGGCCAACAATACGATACCGTAATTGAAACCGAACTGCAAAAAGCTGCTTGCGTGCTGGTAGTGTGGACGCAACGCTCGATTGCCTCCGAGTGGGTAAAGAATGAAGCCAGCGAAGCAGCCGCAAAGAAAAAACTGGTGCCGCTCATGCTAGAAGACCTGTAACTTCCCCTTGCTTTTAAGCGTACAGAAACGGCACTCCTGTTTAACTGGGATGGCGGAGACGATCATCCTGAATTAGCATTGCTGTTTCAATCTATTAGTCAAATGCTGGCCCAGCAGATGGGTGAGGAAAATTCCCGCAAAACCGCAGTACCTGCTACCAGCAATTACCTGCGCAATCAACGCCTATTGTCTGCTGCAGGGTTTATCCTCTGCGTGGCTTGCATGGTCATTTATTTACAAAAACCCACCGGCAACAACCAATCTTTAAGGATTTTGCTGCTGACTGCATTCGGCATAGGCATCGCTGCATTCATCGTGGGCCTTGTGCACATCTATACTTTTAAACAACAACTAAAGCCCTCGCCGCTTTTAAAAATGGCCGGGCCATTTGCAGGCCTGCTTAGCATTTTATTGGGTGGTTTGCTGCTGTTCAATAGCGGGGCAGATAAGAATATTACCATACGACTCTTTGATTGGAAAAAAAGACCCGTCACCCAGGGCGAGGTAAAGATTTACCTGCCAGAATACATCCGCACACAATCCATCGATAAAATGGGGCAAGCACTTTTTACCGGTATACCCGCCGGCACATTTTACAGCAATATGAAAATAGAAGTATCCAGCCCGGGCTATGCCAGCAAAGTATTTGATACGCTCCTCAAAAATTCCCAACCTTTGGAACTCACGCTGCCATTAACCACTGTTGTTTTTATTTCTGGCAGAGTAAAAACCGCAGCCGAGCTACCCATCAAAGGTGTAGAAGTGAGTGCAGATGGCACCCGCTATTATGCCATTTCTATCACCGATGGAACTTATAACCTGCGCCTGGAAGAATATACCCTGGGGGATGAAATCAACTTAACCACATCGCACAAAGACTTTGAGGACAAAACTATTACGCTCAGGCTACAAGCCCCCAATATACAAAACCAGGATATTTTCTTAAACCCCATCGCACATTAAAAAATTTTAGCCATGAAAAAGCTCCTGCTCTATATCTTTTCCCTCACCTACATTTGTAAAGAAATGCGTGGTCAAAACCTCATCATCAAAGGAAAAATAAAATGCCTGAACCAACCTGCAAACTCCACCCGGGGTGCAGAAAACATTGTGGTGGTGCCGGCCTTTCAGCCCTCCCTATCCACAGTTACGATATCCCGG
>JANPJW010000218.1:0-2750 GCA_031425715.1 Chitinophagaceae bacterium
CCCGGCGGTGCCATCATGCCCATCTACGATGCATTGTATGATTGTAAAGAACATCTAAAACATATTTTGGTCCGGCACGAACAGGGCGCTATTCATGCTGCGCAGGGTTATGCAAGAGCTTCCGGCGAAGTGGGTGTAGTATTTGCAACAAGTGGCCCTGGCGCTACCAATCTTGTAACAGGATTAGCAGATGCCATGCTGGACTCAACACCTGTGGTATGCATCACGGGCCAGGTGTTTGCTCACTTATTGGGTACCGATGCTTTCCAGGAAGTAGATGTGATCAACATCACTACACCTGTTACCAAATGGAATTTCCAGGTAACCGATGCAACGGAAATCCCGTCCATCATTGCCAAGGCATTTTACATTGCCAAAAGCGGAAGGCCCGGGCCAGTGCTGATTGACATCACCAAAAATGCACAATTGCAAATATTCGATTATGATGGATATAAAAAATGTGAACATATCCGTAGCTATCGTCCCAAACCCATCATTCGCAAAGAATATATTGAAGAAGCCGCAAAGTTGATCAATGCTGCTGAAAGACCTTTTGTAATATTTGGGCAGGGCGTAATATTGGGAAGAGCCGAGGCGGAGTTCAAAGCATTTATTGAAAAAGCCGGCGTTCCTGCGGCATGGACTATACTCGGCATGAGTGCCATTTCTACTGATCATCCGCAAGCAGTTGGTATGCTGGGCATGCACGGCAATTATGGGCCCAATGTACTTACAAACGAATGCGATGTACTCATTGCGGTAGGTATGCGTTTCGACGACAGGGTTACTGGCCGCCTGGATAAATATGCCAAGCAGGCCAAAGTAATTCACCTTGACATTGATCCTTCTGAAATAGATAAAAATGTAAAAACAACGGTGCCTGTGTGGGGCGATTGCAAAGAAACATTGCCCATGCTTACGGCATTGCTGGAAGAAAAATTATATCCTCATTGGTTCCAGCGTTTTTGGGATTACCAAAAACAGGAGGATGAAAAAGTAATACAGGAAGAACTGAATCCTACCGGCGAAGAACTGACCATGGGCGAAGTAATCAAAGAACTAAACAGCCTTACCAATGCCGATGCCATCATTGTAACAGATGTGGGACAGCACCAAATGGTCACCTGCCGGTATGCAAAATTCAATCATACAAAAAGTAATATTACCAGTGGTGGTGCAGGTACAATGGGCTTTGCATTACCTGCGGCTATCGGTGCCTGTTATGGAGATCCCAATCGTACAGTCGTAGCCGTTATTGGCGATGGTGGTTTCCAGATGACCCTGCAGGAACTGGGTACGATTATGCAGTTTAAACCCAATGTAAAAATATTGATATTGAACAACCAGTTTCTTGGAATGGTGCGCCAGTGGCAACAACTCTTTCATGAAAAACGCTATTCGTTTGTAGATATTACAAGTCCCGATTTTGTGCAGGTGGCCAAAGGTTTTGGTATAGCCGGCAACAGTATTAATAAAAGAGAAAACCTGCATGCAGGCATCCAACAAATGCTGGATCATGATGGCAGTTTTTTACTGGAAGTAATGGTGGCAAAAGAAAACAATGTATTTCCCATGGTACCGCAGGGACGGGGCGTAGCAGAGATTGTTTTGAGTAAGGAGGAGATATAGGAAGCCCCCTGTCCCCCTGAAGGGGGAACTTAGGTAGAAAGCGTATTCGGAATAGCAATTACGCTATAACACAAATCGTATTGAACAGCATAACATTCAAAATAATAAGATGACGAACATTAATCATACTGCAATCGGCTCCCCTTCAGGGGCGGGGGGGCATGGACTCCCCTCTCGCCAGGAATATACCATCACGGTTTATACCGAAAACCAGATTGGTTTACTCAATCGTATTGCCATTATCTTCTCCCGCAGAAAGATCAATATCGAAAGCCTGAACACTTCTCCTTCTGAAGTAGAAAGTGTGCATCGTTTTACAATTGTCATCAACGAAACGGAGGATGTGGTACGCAAACTTTGCGGGCAAATTGAGAAGCAGGTAGAAGTATTGAAAGCTTATTACAACACCGCCAGTGAAATTGTATGGCAGGAAATGGCATTGTATAAAGTGAGCACAGATGAGATTGCAGAAAAAGTGCAGGTAGAAAGATTGCTTCGGCAATATGGTGCAAGAGCAGTTGTAATCAGGTTCGACTACACCGTATTTGAAACCACAGGCCACCGGGAAGAAACCGATGCATTGGTAAAAGTTTTAGAGCCATATGGCCTTATAGAATTTGTACGCAGTGCAAGGATAGCCATCATTAAAAAAAGTGTGGGCTTCCATGAAAAACTAAAAGAATTTGAATACCTCGAACCAGGTGAAGAAACAGCAGAAAATGAATTTCTGAATGAAGGGGAAAAAGTATTTACAATGTGAGGGGACTTGGAAAGTCAAAAGTCAAAATTAAAAATTCAAACTTAAAAAGTGAAAGGTCAAAGGTGAAAGGTCAAACCTCGAAAGAACTTTCTTGAATTGAAATCTTCACAACGTTGAACCATTGAACTTTTGAACCTCTTAAACCTTTGAAACCTTTGGAACCTTATTAAATAACTTCTTAAAACAAAAAACAATGGCAAAATTAAATTTCGGCGGTGTTGAAGAAAACGTAGTAACGAGGGAAGAATTCCCACTAAGTAAAGCACAGGAAGTGCTAAAGGATGAAACGGTGGCAGTCATTGGTTATGGCGTGCAGGGCCCTGGCCAGGCGCTTAATCAAAGGGACAATGGCATAAATGTA
>JANPJW010000219.1:0-3320 GCA_031425715.1 Chitinophagaceae bacterium
CCAGCCGCTGGTACTTTTAAAAATACCGGAAAGACCCTTCTCCTGCATAATGTTTTTGCCGGACGCCTGCGCTTCGTATAAAGATTTAAATGCACCACCTGCAAAACCTCCATTCACTTTTTTAACCTCTTGCTTGGGCGCTGCCCTTGGAGTTTCATTTACCGGCGCAGGATTGGTGGGTTTTACTTCCGCCACCTTCACTTGTACTGCTTCTTCTTTTACTGGTACCACAGCTGCAGATGCAGGTGCTGTTCCGTTTTTACCAACTATTAGCCGCATGCCTTCTACCAGGCCATCACTGTTTAAGTTGTTCCATTTTTTAATTTCGTCTATAGTGACATTGTATTTTTTACCGATGCCATAAAGACCCTCACTCTTTGCCACCGTGTGGTAAACAGGATTACCCTGCTGGGATGTAATGGGTTTCACAACGGCAGGCGCAGGCTTGGGTGGAGTAGTTGCTTCGGCAACCGGAGCCATGGATTTTTTTGTGGGAATCTTTAAAACTTGCCCAATGGTTAAACCAGTTTCGAAAGAAATATTATTGTAGGCCGCCAACTCCCGCGGATGTACATCGTATTTACGACCTATAGAAAATAAACTTTCTTTGGCACCAACGGTATGCGTTTTTTGAGCCTGGCCCAGGAATGGTAACAGCAATAAAAAAAAGGCTATTAAATTTTTCATGTAAAAAATTTAGTGGTTACAAAGATGCAGCATTTTGTTGGTACAAATCAGGCTTACATGTTAAGAATACGCCACTCCTTGGGGTAATAATTATTGCTTCTGCCAGCCAAAATTTTTACCAGGCCAAGCGGTATGTTATTGTAAGTGACCATAGCCCACCCTCTTACATCAGAAATTATTTCAATGTCTTTTTTGCGGAGGTATTGCAATGCCGTAGGCAAATCAAGTTCAACGCTTGGCAGCACATCCGTGGCTATACCACTAACAGCCCACTCATGTTGCGGTACCAATGTGTTGCGAATGAGTTCTCCAATTTTTACGCCAGCTTTCTTAAAATAGAGGACAGACTGTAACAATAAAAACTCTTCTACCATCGTTGCTGGCAATGCAAGAATTTCAGCTTTCCATTTCATAAATACATACTGTGCCGGGTCTTTTAGATAAGGCTCCACTATCTGGAGCTCCTCTTTGTTCAGCAAGGTCAATTTGTTTTTAGCTTTGGGCGCTCTGCTATATTGCAACACTCCTTCCTTCTTAAAAACGGCTAGAAAAAAACCTTCGCCTTTTACCTTATCAGGATAAAAACGATAGCCAGTATTTTTATGTTTATCTGAAACCGTTGTAACAATCCCCCATTCATCCTGTACCGTCAGTGGCAGGCTGATCATGGAAAACTCATCACTTATCCAATCTAAGATGTCTTCATTTTCTGCCGTGGAAAAAGAACAAGTAGAATATACGAGCACACCGCCAGGTTTCAAACAATCCATCACTTCGCTCAGAATTTTCTCCTGACGCTCGCTGCAAAGCTGCACATTTTGCAGGCTCCATTCGTTGATGGCTTCCGGGTCTTTTCTAAACAAACCGCTACCGCTGCAGGGCGCATCTATCACTATAACATCGAAGAATGCTGGTAGTCTTTTAAAATGAGCAGGCTCATTGTTGGTAACAATTACATTGGCACCACCCCACTTACTCATATTTTCTGCAAGAATATTTGCCCTGTTCTTGATGATCTCATTGCTTACCAGTAGACTCTCTTTTGAAATAAGGGATTGTATTAACGTAGATTTTCCTCCGGGTGCGGCACAGAGATCCAATACCCGTAATGGTTTTGTAAGATCGCAGCTTTGTATAACGGCCTGCTCCAGAAACATACTGCTGGCTTCCTGCACATAATAGGCTCCCGCATGAAAAAGCGGATCTAGCGTAAACGATGGACGTACTTTTAAATAATAGCCATCAGAACTCCAGGGAACCTTCTCCTCATGTTGGAAAGACAAATGTTGAATGTTGAATTTGAAAGGATTGATTCTGATAGAAACTGGTTGCAGTCCGGATGCATGCGTTTCAACGAAGGATTTTTCGTCAAAGCCTTTAATACTTTGTAAAGAAGATAACAATGCTGCCGGAATTTCTCTTGCCAAAATGTTGTTGATGATTTTGCTGCAAGTTAAAAGATTTGCAGCTTGATAGGTTGCCAGAGGCAAAATCCAAAAAACTGTACAGTAAACCATATCATATCAGCCCGGACAAACCCCTTCATGCAGCGAACGATGTTCTTTATTTCCTAAAATAGGAAACGAGGCGAGCATCTCCTCCGTACTTTTAGTCTATAAATATTATAGACTAAAAATTACATTATGAGTACAGAAAATTTATTGCAAAAAGAAACCAGCCGTGTACATAAAGAAGTGCTTGAGGCCAATAAAACCTATGCCGGCGAATTTGGAGAAAAAGCAAACCTCCCGCTGCCACCAGGTCGAAAATTTGCCATACTTACCTGCATGGATGCCAGGTTAGACCCTGCAAAATATGCAGGCTTATCAGAGGGAGATGCGCATGTAATAAGAAACGCTGGCGGGAGAGCCAGCGATGATGCCATTCGTTCCCTTGTAATATCTCACAAATTGTTGGGCACAGCAGAATGGTTTGTGATACATCACACAGATTGCGGCATGGAATATTTTACAGATGACATTATCAGAAATTTATTGTCGAAAAGTTTGCAACCAGCCGCTGTAGATGAAAATGGTTGGAGGAATGTTTCGGAAGATGGTGGATCTCAAGCAGGCAACTTCATTTCTTTTTTAACCATCAAAAACCAGGCTGACAGTGTGTTGGAAGATGTGGTTAGAATTAAAAGCCATCCACTGGTTCCCTCCTACATACCAGTTTATGGATACATTTACGATGTAAAATCTGGCAACCTTATCGAAGTGCCCGAAGCCACCAACAAGGGTAAGGCTTCCTGATATCTGCAGGCTTACGGATTTCTAGAGTGATACTTTAAACCCGTAAGCCTGCCTTTTAAAAAATTATATCGCTTTCACTTCTGCACATAAATCCTGCAATACTTTTTTTGCATCGCCAAACAACATAGAAGTTTTGGGTTGAAAGAAAAGATCATTTTCAATGCCGGCATAACCAGGCTTCATACTCCGCTTGTTTACGATGACGGTTTTGGCAAGCTCTACTTCCAAAATAGGCATGCCATAAATGGGAGAAGCAGGGTCATTTTTTGCGGCAGGATTCACCACATCGTTTGCTCCAAGAATCAACACCACATCGGTAGTTTTAAAAACATCGTTGGCAGTTTCCATTTCCATCAGTTTATCGTAGCTCACATCGGC
>JANPJW010000220.1:0-42663 GCA_031425715.1 Chitinophagaceae bacterium
GTAATTGCTTCTGCAGAAACTTATACAGGCCTGGTAGAAGTAGGAATCGGCGTGATACCTGGTGGTGGCGGTACCAAAGAATTTGTTTTGCGTGCCGCAGATGAGATGCATCCCGGCGAGCCGGAAACGATTACTTTACAAAATCGCTTTCTCACCATTGCTACAGCTAAAGTAGCTACGAGTGCGCAGGAAGCATTTGAGATGGGCGTCTACCGTAAAGGCATAGACGCTATCAGCATCAACCCCGGCCGTAGAATAGCCGAGGCAAAAGAAGCGGTGATCAGTTTATACGAAGATGGATATGTAATGCCTGTGCAACGAAACGATATCAAAGTGCTGGGCCGTACTGCACTGGGTGCCATGCATGCAGGTATCAATGGTATGTGGCGTGGCAATTATGCAACCGATCATGATGTGACCGTGGCTAAAAAACTTGCTTATGTAATGTGTGGCGGCGATTTGAGTGAGCAAACAGCTGTGAGCGAGCAATACCTGCTAGACCTGGAGCGGGAAGCTTTTTTAAGCCTTACGGCCGAGAAGAAAACATTGGAAAGGATACAAAGTATTTTGAAGTCTGGGAAACCATTGCGGAATTAAACACCTGTCCGTCGGTCTCCATCTGACAGGCTACCCAAGGTCTCCGTCTGACAGGCTACCGACGGTCAGGAACTGCCATCAATTAAAACAGCCGGAGTATTTGCTTCGGCTGTTTTAATTTGTACATTTAAGGTAAACCTGCATTAACTCTTATGGAATTTCTGCCTGAAAACGTCTACCATGTTTTTAACCAGGGAAACAACCGGGAAGTGATCTTCCGGCAAAAAGAAGATTACCTCATCTTTTTAAGCATGATCAGAAAACTAATACTACCCCAATGCGAACTCGTAGCTTATTGCCTCATGCCTAATCATTTTCACTTTATGATATACACAGATGAAAGGGTTGGGCAGCTTGCGAAACAAGGTGGTTTGCTCCTTGATCCTGTTACAAATGGTTTGCGTAAATTACTAAGCGGCTATGCAAGAATTTTTAATAAAAAATATAACCGCACAGGTTCTTTATTCCGGCAAAAAACAAAAGCAAAATTGCTAACAGAAGATAGCATTGTGGTTAACACAACAGGTGGCCAGGTAGACTATTGCACTAATTGTTTTATCTATGTACATCAAAATCCATTGAAGGCTGGTTTGGTTGCAAGGCTTGAAGACTGGGAATATTCTTCCTTTAGAGATTTTGCGGGATTAAGAAATGGAACGTTGTGCAATAAACAAATTGCGGCCAGGGATTGCTCTTATGATCCGGTTCGTTTTAGCAATGATTGCAACAAGGAAATGACTATTGATTTTGACGATTATTTTTAGTTTCACTCGTCAGACCGGGCCGGTCAGACGAGTTTTATACCCGTCTGACGGTCGCCGTCTGACAGGTATAAAAAAAACGGGTAACATCAAGTGATACCCGTTTTATTTTTTCTCGTCAGACCGAGACGTTCAGACGATTGTATACCGGTCGTTATCCCCTTCTTCTTTCCAGCAAGGCCATCATCATCAATCCCAGATGAATGCGTTGCTCTTCTCCTTTTTCAAAAGAAGCATCTTGCGTAAGTTCAAATTTGCGACCGAAGAAAGAAGGTTTTTTAGAGAACGTAGCCACGAGTGTACCATCGGGACGTTTCACGGTATAGCTCGGGTTAAAAAGATAACCACTGAAGAGGCCCGCAATAGGAATTTCTGTAAGGATGCCATCCATCACTTTTACCCATGCATTCTTTTCTTGAATTACCAGGTCTTGCTGATCCTGCTCATCATACAACTCGTAAGATGCCTTCCACATAGAGCGCCAACCCTTGCGTGCAAGCCTGCCCACCGATTGGCCGCCAGCGTCGGTAAAACTGTAAGTGGTATTAAAATCCAGCCATTTATTTGCCCGGATGTTGTAGAGTATCTCCGTGCGGCTTTCATCAGCAAATACTTCTACATGTTCTTTAAGTTTAAAAATTTTTTGTTTTACAAAAGCCTTGGTGTTGCCTGTAGCATCTTTTGCCGTAAAATCATTGTGAATGGTACCAATCTTAAAACTGAAGTTGTAAGGATAAAAGACATTGTCCAGTAAATTTGTTTCTTGCATAAGTCGTAGCGTTAGTTGAGTGTTTGTTTGAGCAAATAAACGAATAATAATTCTTTATGGTATCGGTCCCGAAAAATATATGGCCGTTTATATAGGCTATATTTGGAGAGCGATGCTCACAGTGCATTCAACTCAATTATTTATAAAGATCTATAGTATGGGTATTGCAGAACTGGACAAGGAGCATCAACTCATCTACCTGCGGGCCACCATTATTTTATATGGCGAAGCCGCCAGTGCAGCGTTGAGCAGGCAGGTGGCCGACGATATTGAAAACCATTGGAACGAGCCGGCAGCAATCGTAGTCCTGCAATCGGTGCCATACAGATTGCAGTTTGAAATCACTGGCCTGTATGCACCCTCGTTGCAACCCGTAGATATTTATGAGAATGATGAGCCTCGCCATAATTTTTTTAGAATTGAGGCTTTTTCTAACCTGGACATATCTTTTGTGGATGGCATTGGCTGCAACACTGGCTACTTTAAGCTCGACAACCTTTTGCACAATTCTACTACTGCCGCCCACGAGTTTGGCCACACCCTCGGGTTGGATCATCCAATGGATTTGGACATCAGGACAAAGGGTACTCCGGGAATCATGTATCCGAGGGGTACCATCACCGATCCACATTACCAATACGACCCTGCTGCAGCGCCTGCAACCAAGGGCGGCACACTCAACCCTTTTTACAGGAAGGTGTTGCAGAGCGACATCGATGATTTGCAACTGGCTTCCAGATTCTCTAAACGAAGCATCAGTGCAGTTGTGGGGGAATTCAGCTCAGTATGGCACGACAAACATTGAGCGGTACAGAAACCATTTATCATTTATTTTATTTGCTGGCTGCAAAAATCTGTTATCTTGACCATCACAAATAATTACCAGGATGCCAATACTAAGTGTTGAAAATTTATCTAAGAATTACGGAGCCATCCGGGCTTTGAAAGGAATCAGCTTTGTGGTTCCTGAAGGAACTGTGTTCGGAATTTTGGGTCCCAATGGGAGTGGTAAAACTACCTTGCTGGGTATCATCATGAGTGTTTTAAAAGCCAGCGGAGGGGCTTACCGCCTTTTTGATGAAGAGCCTACTGATGCGCACCGCAAACATATCGGCACTTTACTGGAAACCCCCAATTTTTACCACTACCTGAGTGCCGTACAAAATTTAAAAATAGCAGCTGCTATCAAAGGGCATGGGCACGATGATATAGACAGGGTGCTGGAGGTAGTAAACCTTACCCAACGAAAAAATTCTCCCTTTAGTTCTTATTCGTTGGGAATGAAACAACGCCTTGCTATTGGCGCTGCCTTGCTCGGCAACCCCGATGTGCTGGTGTTTGATGAGCCTACAAACGGTTTGGATCCTGTGGGCATTGCAGAAATAAGAGACCTGATTAAGAAATTATCCAAGGATGGTAAAACCATCATCATGGCCAGCCACCTGCTGGATGAAGTAGAAAAAGTATGTACGCATGTGGCCATCTTAAAACAAGGCGATTTGATGGCTTCTGGTAATGTGAACGAAATATTTGTGCATGAAGATATTGTGGAGCTGGGTGCCGAAAACCTGGACGAACTGGATATTGCCCTCAATGGTTTGCCCGGCGTGGTAAAGAAAACCCGGGAGGCCGGCAGCATTTGTTTGTATTATCCTCGTGGAGCGGTAAACCTGGCACAAATAAATGCTTTCTGTTTTGGCAAGGCCGTTACGCTAAACCATTTGCACATGAAAAAGAAAAGCCTGGAGAGCAAATTTTTTGAGCTCACCAATTAAGTTTCCAGCCGGCAAGCTTTGACCCTTTTAAAACAAAAACGTTTTTCTACCAACAAAAAAAACAGCATGCAATCTTTATTAAAAATAGAATGGCTTAAGATAAAACACTACACCGCCTTTAAAGTACTCGGTCTTTTTTTTATAGTGGGTATAGTGCTCACCAACTATATCGTGTACAGCGTCAACAAAAATATTGTAAGCAACATCAAACCTGTTGGCCTCGTTTCTTCTTTCAATCCCTACACGTTTGAAAATACCTGGCAAACTACCAGCTATGCTACCGGGTTTTTATTAATACTGCCGGCCTTGCTGATTATTATTCTTGTAACCAATGAATTTAGTTATCGCACCAGCAGGCAAAACATTATAGATGGTTGGAGCCGACAGCAGTTTATTGCCGTAAAAATGATGCTGGCATTGATCATTTCTGCAGTGAGTACTTTATTGGTGCTCCTTACTGCCACCGGGTTCGCCTTATTTTCCGGCACCGATTTTTCTTTGAATGGCTTTGATCATGTAGGCTATTTCTTTTTAAAAGCTTTTTCCTATAATATGATAGCGGTGTTGGTGTCCGTACTCATCAGGCGCACTGGCTTTGCCATTGGCCTGTATTTTATTTACCTGGGTGCAGAAAATATAATATCACAATTACTGGATGTGTGGAGCATGAAACTAAAAAAAGACGGTGTGGCGGACCTTGGAAGTATGGGTGATTACCTGCCCATGAATGCCTCCGATGGCTTGCTCACCTTCCCAGACAATCCTTTAAAATCGTTGGCTAAATCTGCACTGCCTACCGACTACTACTGGGTAGTTATCGGATTTGCAGTTTTTTACCTGGCCCTTTTCATCTGGCTGAGCCGCAAGCGATTTATAGAGTCTGATCTTTAATCCTTTTTGGCTGGCTCATTGGCCAGGTTTTGAAGCGCCGATTCTATACCTGGATATAAAAACGTAAAACCCGTTTGTTGCATTTTGGTACAGCTCACTGTGGTGCTTTTGAGTACCTCCGTACTCCTGGCGCCCATCATCAATTTCAACACAAACACAGGCACATGCATGGGAATGAAAAAATTTCCTTTTACCAACTTTGCAAGTTGCAAAGTGAGATGCTCGTTACTTACGGGAGTTGGCGCTACAGCATTGTAGGGGCCCCGTAGCTTTTCATCTGTAATGGCATGCTCATACATTCTGCACAGGTCTGTAATGTGAATCCAGCTCACGATCTGCTTGCCATTGCCCAGTATACCTGCAACACCCAGCTTAACAGGTTTTTTAAATTCTGCCAATGCTCCGCCGTCGTTGCTCAGCACAATGCCGGTTCTAAGCATGCACACACGGATGCCAAGCGATGTGGCCTTTTCAATACTTTGTTCCCACAACTCGCAGGTTTCGCCGAGAAAACCCGCATCTGCAGGATCATCTTCTGTAAATGCAAAACCAGCTTTTTGATCCTCTCCGTACCAGCCAATAGCCGAGGCGCTTATAATAGCTTTTACCTTGTGAGAATTTTTTGAAAGGCTATCCACGATCAGGGCGCTGCTTTCCGTTCTGCTGGAAACGATTTCTTTTTTGTAAGTATCTGTCCACTTTTTATCTACTACGCCTGCACCTGCAAGATGAATGATATAGTCTGCTTTCTGCAAGGCCTGTACATCTATCGTTTGCTTCTTCACATCCCATAAGGCAAATTGCACGGAGCTCTGCCTCGTTTCTTTTGGCAGCGTTCGTGTAAGAACAATAACCTGGTGTCCTTTGGAAACCAGGTGTGCTGTGAGTGCTTTTCCCACAAGACCGGTGCCGCCTGTAATTAAAATTGTATCCATCGTATAAAAGTATTCTTTAATTAGGTGAAGAAGCCACAAGGGTTTTAACTAAACAAAGGCAATGCCCGAACTTTTTTCTCCGTAAATTTATCCAAATGTATTTGAAGATGAAACGATTAAGCCTGCTCCTTTGTTCAACGATATGTTTAATAGTTGCTCACCCCGTGCTGGCGCAAGACATAATATACTCCGTCGTTCACTCAGAAAGTGCCAGGGATGCTAATTTTGAAATCTTGGGAAAGGTGGGCGAAAACTACCTCGTCTTCAAAAATATAAGAGAAAGAAATATTCTGCAGGTGTTTGATAAAGATATGACGGAGCTCAACAACGAGCGCTTGACTGAAGTGCCAGATAAGATTTTAAATGTAGACTTTGTGACCTATCCCAATTATTTCCTCATGGTATATCAGTACAAAAGGAATGCAACGCTGCATTGCGATGCCATGAAAATGGATGCCAATGGAAAGAGGATGGGTTCCGTTTTGAAAATTGATACCACCAGAATTGGAATGCAATCGGGTTCCGATATTTACAGCACCATTTTTAGTGAGGATAAAAAAAATGTTCTTGTTTATAAATTACATGAAAGAAATAGCCAACTGCATGTTGTTACCAAAATGTACAACCAGGAGCTGCAATTACAGGATAGCACCCGCTCCGTTATTGACTACAACGAAAGACGGGAGCAATTCAGTCCGTTCCAGATTTCTAATGACGGCACCATTTTCTTTACCAAAGAGACCAAACCTGGTACCCGGGAGAATGTTGCAGAGCTGGAGATAATTACCAATAAATTTCGTTCCAATGTTTTTAAAGCTACGGCTATCAATCTGCAGAACAAGTTTATTGATGGTGTACAAATAAAAATTGATAATCTCAACAGCAACTATATCATTAATTCCTTTTATTACGAGGGTAAAAGATCGGCCAACATCGACGGTCTTTTTTCAGCCGTTGTAAGCAAGCAAACAGATTCGGTAAAATTTCGTTTCAATCGTTTTGAAGATTCACTGCGGCTAAAAATAAATTCTTCTGGACAGTACCGGACTGCTTTCGACAATTTATTCTTGAAAAATACTTTTGTAAAAAGAGACGGGGGTTATTTGTTGGTAGCCGAAGATTACTACACGCAAAACCAGGGTAACTACAACTCGTGGAACCGATGGGATTATTTATACGGAAACCCTTATGCGTTTAATAATGGGTATTACTGGAACAGCCCATACTACCGCTACAACCGGTTCAATAATTTTAATACCAACAGGAGTGTCTTGTATTTTTACGATAATATTCTTATCATGAATATGGATAGTTCTTTAAAAATGACGTGGACTAATGTGATCTTGAAAAAGCAAAGCGATAATGATGACGACAGTTTTCTTTCTTATGGCACTATGAACGTTGGTGGTGAAATCAATTTTCTTTACATCGAAAAGGAAAAGAACACGCAGATCATTAGCAACCAGAGCATTTCTACCTATGGCAAATTATACCGTTACCCTACCCTAAAAACCAGGGAGCGTGGCTACCAGTTTATGCCGAGGCTTGCAAAACAGGTGGGAGCAAAACAACTCATTATGCCTTGTGTATACAGAGGGAATCTCTGCTTTGCGAAAGTTGATTTTAAGTGATGAGAATATTGAACGCATGAAGGTTTTGTTTCAACCTTGTTTAGTGTGCATCTTTAATTTTTTCCCTACTGATTATTTCGCCATTTTTGCAGGAGTATCATCTTTTAACCATTTAACTCCAACATAAAGTGACGGGCACTTTTAAAGCCAATAATCCTTCTAACAATTTCTTACTGTTGCTCTATGGACTTGTGCTCAAATTGCCCATTTTCTTAAACCCGCCATTGCCCCTGCAGCAAAGTGCAGACGGGCCCTTGTACAGCGCTTTCATTATTTGGATGAAAGGTATTTTTACCGAATCTTCCATTGTTTTCAGCATCATTGCTTTCATTTTCTGGTACCTGCAGGCCATCGTTTTTAATAAGGCGGTAAACGACCAACGATTGTATCAAAAACCTACTTACGTCGTAGGCATGTCTTACCTGCTTATAACTTCTTTGTTTAGTGATTGGTTTGCATTGTCTGCAAGTTTAATGGCGAGTACAGTGCTCATTTGGGTCTGGAGCAAACTGTGCACGCTGCACAACAACAATGCTGCAAAAACTACTATCTATAATATTGGCTTAAGCATTGGCGTGGCTAGTTTTTTTTACTACCCCCTCATTATTTTTACTTTTCTGTTTATAGTGGGAATTGCTATCACAAGGCCGTTTAGATTAAATGAATGGCTTATAGGCCTGGTAGGAATTTGTACTCCATTTTATTTTTTTGCTTCATGGCTTTATCTTACTGGTCAGTGGAATACCTATCGCCTGCCAAAAACTTTTGCAGATAATCCTGTTTTTGACCAAACCAAATGGGCCATGGCGGCGCTTTTGATGCTGGTGTTGGCTATGATGCTGGGTATATACTTTGTGCAGCGCAATATGCGAAGGCAAATAGTACAAACCAGGAAGAGCTGGCAATTAATTTATCTTTATTTGCTGGGCGCAGTGTTGGTACCTTTCGTAAACTCCGCAGGCAATTTTAGCAATTGGATTCTAATGGCAGTGCCTCTATCATTGCTGGTTTCAAGTTCTTTTTACTATCCTGATAAAAAATGGTTTCCACGGCTGTTACACTGGTCCATGGTGGCCATGGCTGTAGCAATTGGTTATTTCGTCTGATATTTCCTGCCGTAAGCTTATTTTTGCATTTCTCATCCATAAAATAGATTTTATGAAGTTTGGTGTGGTAGTTTTTCCCGGCTCTAATTGCGACAGGGACATGATAGAAGTGCTTCAAACAGAATTGAAGCAGGAAGTGATCCCGCTCTGGCACAAGGATAAAGATATCAGCCAGTTTTCTACCGAAGATTGTATTGTGCTCCCCGGCGGTTTTAGTTATGGCGACTATCTGCGCTGCGGTGCCATAGCACGTTTTAGCCCCATGATGCAGAGCGTGATTGAATTTGCCAATAGTGGAGGCAAAGTGCTAGGTGTATGCAATGGTTTCCAGATTTTGTGCGAAAGCGGTTTGCTGCCCGGTGTGTTGTTGCGCAATGCAAATCAAAAGTTTATTTGCAAAAATGTATATATAAAAGATGCAACCAGCAAGGCTCTGAAAATTCCCATAGCCCATGGCGAAGGCAGGTATTATGCAAGTGAGGAAGTGTTGCAGGAATTGGACGCCAACAACCAGGTGCTTTATCGCTACTGCTCTGCAGACGAAGCCGTAAATGCAGACGCAAACCCTAATGGTACCCTCAACAATATAGCGGGTATTAGAAATAAGGCCGGTAATGTGTACGGTATGATGCCCCACCCGGAACGGGCTTGCAGCACCAGCCTTGGCAATACAGACGGTGTGCATGTTTTCCATACATTGTTTGGTATTTCTTAACGTTACTTTTAACATCCATACCGTACCATTCACTCGTAAGTGTAATAGATTTGCATCATACACTTAAACGCAATCAATAGCATGAAAAAATTATACCTCTCTATTCTCTCGCTTGTATTTGTTGGAGCAGTTTCTGCTCAAATAGAAAACCCTATCAAATGGGCCTATACAGCAAAAAAGGTTTCTGATAAAACCTATGATATATATATAACTGCTGCAATAGATCCTAAGTGGCACTTGTATGCACAGGATGCAGGCGAAGGGCCAGAACCTACTTCTTTAATCTTTGCTAAAAATCCGCTTATTAAACTGGATGGAAAAGTAAAGGAAGAAGGAAAATTAGAAAAGCAATTCGATGAAAATTTCGGTTCTGTACTAAAGTTTTACAGCAACAAAGTAAGTTTCGTGCAGAGGATAAAACTTAAAACCTCGGTTGCTACTGTGGTAAAAGGTTCTATCAACTACATGGTGTGTAACGACAGAAAGTGTTTGCCCCCAAAAGAAATTCCGTTTTCAGTAAAAATTACTGGCAAATAATATTCTAAATTTGTTTCTATCCCGATCTTGATCGGGATTTTTTTTATTTCACAATTTCCCGCCATGCGCACAATAACCACTACCTGCCTTTCCCTGTTATTTTTATTGTTTTCATTTTCGGTTTCAGCCCAGGATAGCCTGGTAACCTGGCAGGCAACTGCTGCCCGCACAAGCGCCAACAGCTATGAAATTACAATCAAGGGGGCCATTAAAAAAGGCTTTCATCTTTACGCCAAAGATGATCCAGATGGTTTGACTGGCATCAATGTAGTATTAAAAGATCCTGGTATAACCCAAGGGGCACTTACCATTAGCCCTGAATTTGAAGACTATAAGGATCCTATTTTTGAGAATAATAAAAAAATCCTGAAGGATGGTATCAGTATTAGCGTGCCTGTAACCATTAAAGGAGAAGTGCCTGCCTCTCTTAAACTGATATTGACTTACGAAGTATCGGATGATGCCAATTTTTTACCAGGAGAGCAGCAAATAACCGTAAGCCTTGAAGGCGGGGTGGCTGTAGATAACAGCAACAGAATTTTAATTTCCAGCATCAACCTCGAGAAACCACTTACAGATTGTAAAGTGGAATCATCTTCTGCTTCTGCAAGCGATACCAAATCAAAGGGCCTTTTAACGCTCTTTGCTTTGGGTTTTTTAGGTGGATTGGTTGCCTTGCTCACACCTTGCGTATTCCCCATGATACCACTTACCGTATCGTTTTTTACAAAGAAAGCTACCAGCCGCAAAGCCGGTATCAGGAATGCTTTCATTTACGGGTTCTTTATATTCTTCATTTATGTACTGCTGAGTTTGCCATTCCATTTTTTGGATAGCCTGAACCCCGAGATTCTAAATAATATTTCTACCAACGTTTATTTGAATGTTTTCTTTTTTGTAATCTTTATCGTATTTGCTTTATCCTTTTTTGGATTTTACGAAATAACACTACCGGGTAGCATGAGTAGCGGGGCAGACAGCAAAGCGGGTGCAGGCAATATTGTAGGCATCTTTTTTATGGCACTCACGCTGGCGCTTGTTTCCTTTTCTTGTACCGGGCCAATACTAGGTTCGCTGCTTGCGGGATCGCTCTCTGCAGATGGGGGCGCCATGCAGCTCACCTCTGGCATGGCTGGTTTCGGGTTGGCGCTGGCTTTGCCGTTTGCATTGTTTGCCTTGTTTCCAAACCTCTTGAGTTCCTTACCAAAATCTGGCGGCTGGCTCAATACTGTAAAAGTTGTGTTGGGGTTTGTAGAGCTGGCACTTGCATTTAAATTTTTATCTAATGCCGACCTCGTGATGCATTGGGGCCTTTTGAAAAGAGAAATTTTCATTGGTCTTTGGGTTGTCATTTTTGCAGGGCTTACTTTATACCTGCTCAATGTCATTAAGTTTAAACATGACTCGCCCTTAAAAAAATTACCAATCGTTAGATTGATTCTAGGTATTGCAGTAGGGTTGTTCACCCTTTACCTGGTGCCTGGTGTTACCAATACAAAATATGCAAACCTCTCTTTAATCAGCGGATTTCCACCGCCTTTATATTACAGCATCTATCAAAAAGATTCTGATTGTATTCTTTCGCTTACCTGCACCAAAGATTATGCAGAAGGTTTAAAAATGGCCAAAGAACAAAACAAGCCGATGCTTATCGACTTTACCGGTTATGCCTGTGTGAACTGCCGCAGGATGGAAGAAAATGTTTGGACCAAGCCGGAAGTATACAATCTGCTCAAAGAGAAGTTTATCATTGTGTCGTTGTATGTAGATGATAAAAAGAAACTGCCGGCTGCAGAACAATTTACTTATACAAGTAAAGATGGTTCACAAAAAGAAATTACCACGGTAGGAGATAAGTGGGCCACTTTTGAAACAGAAAACTTCAGGAACAATGCTCAGCCCTGGTATGCCATCATGAATACAGAGGAACAACTTCTGAGCCATCCTGTGGGCTACGTGCCAGACGAAAAACAATACCTGGCTTGGTTGCAATGTGGTGCAGATGCTTTTTACCAAAAAGCCAAATAAGGAGCCTTCGCCTCTTAAGCCTGGTCATAATTTATACACTCATCCAGCTCCTTTTGAGAATAAGATTTATTGTACTGTTTCAAAACCTCGGGCGGTACTCCATTCCATTGGTTGGGCTTATTGCCTGCGTACCCAATATCTTGTACGCCAATGGAAGAAGTATAAAAACCAGAGGCAGTGAGATTTCTCATCAAGGTAAAGAAAGCAACGCCCTGGCTCATTTCTGGTTTTGCTTTTTTGGGATAAGCAATCATGTCGACCATTTCTAGCTGTTGCTGCTGGTTGCATTGGGCAAAAGCTTTTTCAAACCGGGTAAGGCATTGCATGTTTAACCAGCGCAGGCCGCCCCTCATGGGTACCTGGTGCGTGGGCATATCTTTTACAATAAAGGCTATAAACTCAGGCACTTTGGCATCGCTTGCGCTGCCACTCACTGCATCTTTAGGAATGATGATATCAGCCAGCACGGTTATAGTAGCCATTTCTTCTGCAGTAAAAAAATCTGGTTGTGCCAGCAGTTTTTTCTCATACTCCAATTCTGCCGGGTTGCGGTCCAAACTAAAAGTGGGTTCCGCTTCTACAGCAGCTACTTTTTTATCATCCGTATTGCAGCCTGCCAGTACAGCAGGAGCTGCCATTGCACCGGTGGCTATTACTTTTAATAATTTTCTTCTATCCATAAATAAGGCCCCCAACCCCCCAAAGGGGCTTTTTACACTCCGCTGTTTCAGAAGTATTTTGTTTTTTAAAATTGTTTAATTCAAATATTTTTTGATTAATAATTTTTCTTAGTTCTTGTGTTTTTAAATATCATTTCAAATTATAACAGTCCAAAGCCTCCTTCAGGGGGTTAGGGGCTATAAATTATTTTTTTTCATTTCCTCTATAATGTATTCAGAAGCTCTCATACTCAATGCAAGTATGGTCCAAGTAATATTTTTATCTGCCTGGCTCACAAACTGCCCGCCATCTACACAAAATAAATTTTTGCAATCATGCGCCTGGCTCCATTTATTTAATGCAGACTTTTTAGGATCATTGCCCATCCGTACCGTGCCACCTTCGTGAATAATTTCTCCGGGTTTGCTCAAGCCATAATTATTTTTTTCATCATCATCACCGCCCCAGGTAATTACAGCTCCCATATTGTGCATCACTTCTTTAAAGGTTTCCTTCATGTGTTTGGCCTGTTTTATTTCATGGTCACTCCATTTTACATTAAACTTTAAAACAGGGATTCCGTACTTATCTACCGTCGTAGGATCTATTGCACAGTAATTTGTTTCTAACGGAATGGCTTCACCGCGGCCAGCCATGCCCACACCACAGCCATAAAAATTACGGTAATCTTCTTTTAACGAAGCTCCGTAACCGCCCTCTTCTTTTTGCTTTCCTTTTACCAGGTATTTTCCATTCAGGTTTTCTATACCCCAATTAAAGCCATAGCTGGGCTGGCTCATGCCGCCCCAGTACTCTACATGATAGCCGCGTGGGAAATCCAATTTTTTATTATCCAACCACCAGGGAGAATAAATATGCATGCCGCCTACACCGTCTTCGTTGTATCTTTTTCTGTCGAACAGTTCAGGTAATATGCCGCCTACGGCGGCTCCGGTAGAATCATGTAAATATTTGCCCACTACATCGCTGCTATTGGCAAGGCCATTGGGATGGCGCTGAGAAGCGGAGTTCAGCAATAGCCTTGCACTCTCACAGGCACTTGCAGCAAGTATTACCACCCGGCCACTTACCTGGTACTCCATCAAATCATCTTTTAAAATATAGGACACACCTGTGGCTACGCCATCTTTGTTGGTAAGCACTTCCCTGGCCATAGCGTTGGCTACAATATCTACATTGCCGGTTTTTAAAGCGGGATAAATCAACACATTGGGCGACGAAAAATCTGCCTTAGCCATGCTGCAGTTTCTATTGCACTGGCCACAATAAAAGCAAGCGCCCCTGCCAGCATCATTTTCTATACTTTTAGTAAGTATAGAAAGCCTTGAGGGTATCACTTTTACACCAGCCTGCACGGCAGCATTTTTTATAAACAATTCGTGCAGCCTTGGTTTTGGTGGTGGCAGAAAAAAACCATCAGGATCGTTTTCCAATCCTTCGTTGGTGCCAAAAACCCCGATGAGTTTGTCTACTTTATCGTAGAACGGTTTTATATCTTCATAGCCGATCGGCCAGTCATCACCCAGGCCATCTATACTTCTTCTTTTAAAATCTTTCGGGCCAAAGCGCAAGGAAATTCTTCCCCAATGATTGGTTCGTCCACCCAGCATTCTTGCCCGCCACCACATCCAGTCTGTTCCTTCCGCTTTGTTGTACGGTTCACCCTCCAGCGACCAGCCACCATAGCAGGCATCGAAATCTCCAAAAGGGCGCATGGAGGTACTGGCCCCACGCCGCGGAGATTCCCATGGGTTCTTTAATTGTGTGATATTTTTTTGAGGATCATACATGTAGCCTGCCTCTATGATGCAAACTTTTAAGCCTGCTTTTGCAAGGGTGTAAGCCGCCATACCACCACCGGCACCGGATCCCACAATGACTACATCGTATTTTTTGGTTTGTTTTTTAATCTGTAAATCTCCCATTTTGCAAAAGCGTTTTGATAACGAGTCAAAATTTACAGCATTTTTTTTACACGAAAAAAAAACCTCCTTACATAGGAGGTTTTTTGTATTTATCTTGGGGGGAACAAAAACGCTATAATGCAATTTGTTTTTCTGTCATCATCTTGCGCAGGTTAATTAAGCCATAACGCATCCTTCCGAGGGCAGTGTTGATACTGCATTTGGTAAGACTGGAAATTTCTTTAAAGCTCAGGTCTGCATAGTGACGCATAATAATAACCTCTCTTTGGTCTTCCGGTAACAGGTCAATCATCTTCCTGATCTTGTCATGGCTCTGATCAGCCATCATTCTTTGGTCGGCACCTGGTTCAAAAAAGTTTAACACTTCAAAAATGTCACGGTCATCGCTGGTTTTAATAGAAGGGCTGCGTTTAACTTTTCTAAAATGATCTACACAAAGATTGTGAGCAATACGCATAGCCCATGGCAAAAATTTTCCTTCATCGGTATACCTTCCACCTCTCAGCGTATCTATTATCCTGATAAAAACATCCTGGAAAATATCTTCGGCCAGGTATTTGTCTTTAACCAATAAATAAATAGAGGTGTAAATTTTGTCCTTGTAACGAACTACTAATGTTGCAAGAGCATCGGCATCGCCGTTCATGTACAGGTGTACAAGTTGTTGGTCGGTTAGGTTTGTTAGGCATTTCATAACTTCTACAGTTTTGATGGTTTAGGACTTAAGATTGTTTAAGTAACCAATAAGAGAGAAAATAGCGTAGAAGTCTTTGTAATAGGCGTTCAACGGCTTTTCACTTTAATTGGATATTGGACTGTGAAAATAATGAAATAAAATATACAGCAAAATAAATATTGTGATTTCTTTAAAAATCGAGTACTAATACCAAAATAGAGTAATTGTACGAATCGTACATTTACTAAGGTGATTTTTAATAATATTTTCACAGAAAAATCTTTCCTCGTTGGCAACATGTAATTTTGCAATTAATGGATAAAGTAATTACTACAAAACGTGTAAAGATCAAGCCAACAGCGGCATCAAGCGATAACAACATTCTAATTAAGGGCGCAAGGGTGCATAACCTTAAAAATGTTACAGTCAGTATTCCACGCAATAAATTAGTGGTAGTTACGGGTGTGTCTGGCTCCGGAAAATCTTCGCTCACTATAGATACTTTGTTTGCCGAAGGTCATCGCCGTTATGCAGAAAGTTTGAGTGCATATGCACGTCAGTTCATGCAACGTATGAACAAACCAGATGTAGATTACATAAAAGGTTTGTGTCCCGCAATTGCCATAGAACAAAAAGTAATTACCAGAACCCCCCGCAGTACCGTGGGTAGTATGACAGAAATTTATGATTACCTCCGTCTCCTCTATGCCCGTACCGGTAAAACGATATCGCCTGTAAGCGGCCGTGTTGTAAAGAAAGATGATGTGCCCGATGTAGTGAAAGCGATCCAGGAATGTAAAGAGGGTGATAAGATATTGTTGTTGTCTGCATTTAAAAGCCATGCCAACAGGGATGAAAAAGAAGAGCTTAATATTTTATTGCAAAAAGGTTTTTCCAGGTTGTATGCCGATGGTAAAATAGTGAGAATAGAGGAGCTGTTGGAAACAACTGTTCAGCGCAAAAAAAAGATAGAAACTTTTATACTGATAGATAGACTAGTAAAAAAAGATTTTGATGAAGATGATCTTCATCGCATTGCAGATTCTGCCGGTCTTGCTTTTTACGAGGGAGAGGGGATCATGCACCTGGAGATTAATGAAGAGAAAAAGATTTATTTCAGCAATAAATTTGAGCTTGATGGAATCAGTTTCGAAGAACCTGTGCCCAATTTATTTTCGTTTAACAATCCCTTTGGTGCCTGCCCTACTTGCGAAGGATTTTCCCAGATACTCGGCCTGGATCCTGATCTTATTATTCCAGATAAACGGTTAAGCTTATACGAAGGTGCAGTAGCTCCCTGGAAAGGCGAAAAAATGGGGGAGTGGAAAGAAGCTTTTATACGTGCCGCTAAGAAATTCGATTTCCCGGTGCACAAAGCCATCATGGACCTTACTGCCACGCAACTAAAACAGCTGTGGGAAGGTAATGCACATGTAGATGGCATCAATGCATTTTTTAAAGAGGTAGAGCAAAATCTATACAAGGTGCAATACCGTGTGATGCTGAGCAGGTACCGGGGGCGTACCCTCTGCCCTGATTGCAACGGGTATCGCCTGAGAAAGGAAGCATTGTACGTACAAGTAGCAGGCAAACATATTGGTGAACTTTGTGAGATGCCTGTGAAGGATTTGCAGGTTTGGTTTGATCAATTGGAGCTGAATAGCTATGATGAGCAGGTGGCAAAACGAATTCTGTTGGAACTACATCATAGGCTTAAAACGCTGATAGATGTGGGCCTCGGGTACCTTACCCTCAACAGGCTTGCAAATTCCCTGAGTGGGGGCGAAAGTCAACGCATTCAACTTACCCGCAGCCTTGGCAGCAACCTTACCAACTCTTTGTATATTTTAGACGAGCCATCTATTGGCCTACACAGCCGGGATACCGAACGCCTCATCACTGTTTTAAAAGAGTTGAGAGACCTCGGAAACACGGTGGTGGTAGTAGAGCACGATGAGATGATGATGCGCCAGGCAGATCACATTATAGACATGGGGCCGCTGGCCAGCCACCTTGGTGGAGAAGTAGTAGCCGCCGGAAACTATGATGAACTAATTGCAGACAAGAATAGTTTAACAGGCAAATACCTATCAGGTAAATTGACCATTGACCCCCCCAAAACTTTGAGAAAATGGATAAGGTCTGTAACGGTACAAGGGGCCAGGCAAAATAACCTGAAAGATATTACGGTAGAGTTTCCCCTAAATGTGTTGTGTGCTGTGAGCGGTGTGAGCGGTAGCGGTAAGACTACTCTTGTAAAACAAATTTTGTATCCTGCTTTACAAAAATTAAAAGGCGAAGGAGTAGAGAAGCCGGGGCTATTCAGAGCATTGAAAGGAGATGTGGATTACATCAGTCAAATAGAACTGGTAGATCAAAATCCGATTGGTAAATCGAGCAGGAGTAACCCGGTTACGTACATTAAAGCTTATGACGAAATAAGAGACCTGTTTGCAAAACAGCCTTTGAGTAAAATGCGTGGCTTTATGCCAAAACATTTTTCTTTTAATGTAGATGCTGGCAGGTGCGATGCCTGCAAAGGCGAAGGAGAGCAACTGGTAGAAATGCAGTTCCTTGCAGACGTGCATTTGTTATGTGATGTGTGCAACGGTAAAAGATTTAAAGATGAAGTGCTGGATGTTCAATACAGGCAAAAAAATATTTACGATGTACTGGAAATGAGCGTAGATGAAGCAATCGAATTTTTTAATGCATCTGCCGCAGGCGCAGGCAAAGATGGCGCTGATGGAAAAGACGTGGCAAAAAAAATTCAACCATTGAGTGATGTGGGCCTGGGCTATATCAAACTCGGTCAGTCTTCTAACACACTAAGCGGCGGAGAAGCACAACGGGTAAAGCTTGCCTCCTTTCTTGGCAAGGGTAAGGCGCAAGGCCACATACTTTTCATTTTTGATGAGCCTACTACCGGGTTGCATTTTCATGATATCAAAAAACTGCTGGCTTCTTTTAACGCACTGGTAGAGCAGGGTCACTCTATACTCGTAATAGAACACAATACAGACGTATTAAAAAGTGCTGACTGGATCATTGACCTTGGACCCGAAGCTGGTGAGGCCGGCGGCAACCTGGTGTTTGAAGGCAAGCCAACTGATTTGAAAAAATGCAAGGAGAGTTATACAGGTAAATTTTTGTAGAAGTATTCATTGTGGGCTAAAGCCCCGGGCAAATGGGTTGGATTTGTCTCCCCAGGCTAAAGCCTGGGGCAATTCAAAATGCATAACTCGCTCCTGCATTCACAAATTGCTCAAACTTTCCTGAATTAAGCCGTCCTGATAACTGGCCTCAGCCTTCAAAAAATGGTCGTTCCTGTATTGAATTGCCCCGGCCTTCAGGCCGGGGATGCAGGCAAAATAAAATATTCTCCGGGCTTTAGCCCAATCATATTCCCAGTAAATACGCTCTCAATGCTTCTGAATTATTTTCCAGCAATGTAGATTTTTTGTCGAGCTTTAATTGCTTAGCAATGGATTGGGGGATAGGCACAGGCTGCCCGATAATCGGTTCCACAACATCAAAGAATTTCACAGGGTGGGCCGTCTCCACAACGATTCCTTTTTGCGAAGGATGCTGTTGTAAATATTCTTTGAGGGCATAATAGCCCACTGCTCCATGTGGGTCTAGCAAATAATTAAATTTCTGGTACACTTCTTTGAGCGTTGCTTTGGTATCATCATCGCTCACGCTTTTTGCAGATACCAAATTTTTTAATGTTCCCATCTCCTGATTAAATATTTCAAGTATTCTCACAAAGTTGCTGGGGTTGGCCACATCCATGGCGTTACTGATTGTGGCAACGGATTTTTTTGACGGGTAATTTCCGGTTTTCAAAAACTCAGGAATAGTATCATTGGCATTACAGGCAGCTATAAAATGTTGAACAGGTAACCCCGATGCATTGGCTAAAATACCGGCACAAATATTTCCAAAATTTCCGCTCGGCACAGCAATCACTGGCGGGTTATTTTTATCTGCCCATTGTTTATAGGCAAAGAAATAATAAACCTGCTGCGGAAGCCACCTGGCTACATTAATAGAATTGGCAGAAGTTAAAAACAGGTTTGGGAAATCGGCAGCATTCGCAAAAACATCTTTCACCATTTGCTGGCAGTCATCAAAACTTCCATTTACTTCAAGCGCATGAATGTTTTTGCCAAGGGTGGTTAATTGTTTTTCCTGTACGGTGCTTACCTTCCCCGAAGGGTAAAGAATGATCACGTCTACATTGGGTACATCATAAAAGCCGCTGGCTACCGCACCACCGGTATCGCCGGAAGTAGCTACCAAAACAGTTACTTTTTTAGGTTGATCTTTTACAAAGTAACCCAGGCATCTACTCATGAACCGGGCGCCCACATCTTTAAAGGCAAGCGTAGGACCATGAAAAAGTTCCAGGGAAAAAATAGCATTACTTACCGGAACGAGGGGTATTGAAAAATTGATGGTTTCCTCTACAATTTCTTGCAGCCTGGGCGCAGGAATTGTGTCGCCTACATAAGGCTTTATTACTTCGTAAGCAATGGCTTCGTTAGAATAGCGATCCATGTTTTGTACCAATTCTTTGCTAAGCATGGGAATGCTTTGCGGAAAGTACAAACCTTTATCTTGTGCCTGCCCATTGATGGTGGCTTCTTTAAAATCTACAATGGGTGAATTATGATTTGTGCTAAAATATAACATGGGGTGAAAAGTTTTATAAGAGGTTCCAAAGGTTTGAGAGGTTCCAAAGGTTTGAGAGGTTTCAAAGGTTCCAGAGGTTTCAAAGGTTCGAAAAGGTTCAAGATCGTTCCAGAGGTTTGAGGGGTTTATGAGGTTTACGAAGTTTACGCTGCTCAACCTTTGAAACTTCTTGAACTTCTTAAACCTCTGGAACGATCTTGAACCTCTGGAACATTCTTAAACCTCTGGAACTATCTTTACTCCTTGCTGGTTGATGGTTGTTACATACACATGATGTTCCAGGCCAATGCGCTCATAAATGCTGTGCATTTCTTTGCTTACAGAATCTGCAGTATTTTTATTTTCACTCAACATAAAGATAGATGGTCCCGATCCTGAAATGCCACCCCCGAGGGCACCTGCAGCCTTACTTCGTTTTTTTACTTCATCAAAACCGGGGATTAAGATACTTCGAACAGGTTCTATAATTACGTCTTCGAGGCTGCGGCCGATGAGACCGTAATCGTTTTTCATAAAGCCGGCAACCAGCCCGGCAATATTACCCCATTGCCTGATGGCATCTTTAAGTAAAACTTGTTTTTTGAGTATTTGCCTGGCATCGGAAGTACGCACTTCAATTTGGGGATGTACCACGGTTACCCATAATTCTGGTGCAGGAATAGGAACAATTTCTAAAGGAAAAATACTTCTTATCAAAGTGATACCGCCATAAATGCACGGGGCTACATTGTCCGCATGTTTTACACCTGAAGCTACTTTTTCGCCGCTCATGGCAAAACGCACCAGCTGTTCTTTTGTGAAAATATGGTTCAATAAAACATTTGCAGCTACCGATGCACCTGCAGCACTGGCTGCACTGGAACCAATGCCACTGCCAGGTTTTATATTTTTTTTGATCAACACCTCAAAGCCAAAATCGGCATTCAGTTCCTGCAACATTTCAAGCAACGGTGCGCCGGCAGTATTCTGTGCCGGGTCGGTTGGTAAGTTGTAACCATCAGCGCTTTTGATGATAACTTTTTTTTCTGGAAGCAGGCTTACGGTCATTTCGTCGCAGGGTGCAGCGAGGCAAAGGCCAAGCACATCAAAGCCGCACACGAGGTTTGCCACGGTACCCGGTGGCGAAACTGTTACGGAACTCCTGTTGTTTATATTTAATTGGTCAGGCATTTTTATCTTTCTTTTTTGCGAAGCCGGTTCTAGGCTTTGGAGGTTCGGATTACATCTGCAAAAACACCAGAAGCAGTAACATCTGCGCCGGCCCCGGCTCCCTTTATTACCAAGGGCTGTTGGGTATATCGGTCTGTGTTAAACAACACGATATTGTCTTTGCCATAAAGATGGTAAAAATCATGCTGGGCTGAAATGTGCTGAAGGCCTACAGCAGCTTTGCCATCTTTAAAGCTGGCTACAAATTTTAGTTTACATCCTGCAGCAGTTGCGTCATCCAGTATTTTCTTAAAATGTGCTTCGTGTGCTTCCATGGCTATATAGAAGTCTTCTACGGTGCCTTGCATACAGGCTTCGGGCATAAAACTATTGTTAGTGATGTCGTCCATTTCAATCACACTGCCAGATTCTCTCACCAGTATCATGATCTTACGCATTACATCTTTGCCACTCAGGTCCAGTCGGGGATCGGGCTCAGTATAGCCCTCTGCCTGGGCTTGTTTTACTACCGAGGCAAAACTGCTGCTGCCATCATAATTGTTGAAAACAAAATTTAAGGTTCCGCTTAAAACTGCTTCCATACTATGAACATTGTCTCCGCTGCGCACAAGGTCATTCAATGTACTGATGATGGGCAAACTTGCACCTACATTGGTTTCAAATAAAAACTTTGTGTTGTACTCCGTTGCCAGTTCTTTCAGATTTTTATAGGAAGGGTAGGCTGAGGAGCAGGCCACTTTGTTGCATGCAACTACTGCAATGCTTTTTTCTAAAAGCCTATTGTACACAGACGCCACTACATCGTTTGCTGTTACATCTGCAAATACGGTGTTCCTCAAATTCTTCTGCTGAATGATGTTTACAAAATCATGTATGTTTCCAGCTTTGCCGGTAGCCAATACCTGTTGCCATTGTTGCAGGTTGATCCCCTCTTCGTCTACCCAGTATTTTTTACTGTTAGCCACACCCGCCACTTTTACCCTTAAATGCATATGCTCTAAAAGATATGCCTGCTGCTTCAGTATTTGCCCTAATAATTTGGAGCCAACGTTGCCCACGCCTGCTACAAAGAGGTTAATCTCTTTTATTTCTTTCTCAAAAAATACTTCGTGAATAGTATTGGTTGCTTTTTTTACATCTGCGCTGCATATCACTGCAGTAATATTTCTTTCAGAAGAGCCTTGGGCAATAGCCCTGATGTTTACTCCGTTTCTTCCAAGCGCACTAAAAAATTTACCGCTGATACCTGTGTGATTCTTCATGCGATCCCCTACCAGCGCAATGATGGCAAGGTTTTTCTCGATCGTTAAGGGCTCTACTTTTTTTATTTCTATTTCGTAAGCAAATGCTTCATCAATGCATTGTTTTGCGGCGGTGGCTTTTATTTCCTCTATCCCTACACAGATAGAATGCTCTGAAGAACTCTGCGTGATAAGGATTACATTTATTTTTTTAGAAGCCAGCGCTTCAAATAGTCTTTTAGAAAAACCCGGAATACCCACCATACCACTGCCTTCCAGGCTAAGCAAAGCAATGTTGCTGATGCTGGAAATACCCGTGATGCTGTTGGTGCTTTCAATAGCCTGCTTTTGAATAACGGTTCCTTCGTCGGCGCTTGCAAAAGTATTTTTTACCCACACCGGTATACCCTTATTCATCACTGGTTGTATGGTAGGTGGGTAAATTACTTTTGCGCCAAAGTGGGAGAGTTCCATAGCTTCCTGGTAGCTTATCTGGGGGATGATCCTTGCATTGGGTACCAGTCTTGGGTCAGCCGTCATCATACCAGAAACGTCGGTCCATATTTCAAGTACAGTTGCATTTGTTGCTGCCGCAAAAATAGCAGCGGTATAATCAGATCCACCTCGTCCAAGGGTGGTATGAATACCTTCTTTGTTGGCAGCAATAAAACCAGGTGCTACGTAAAGTTCAGCTACATTATTTTTGAGATAAGCTTCAATATGTTGGTTGCTTTCGGCAAAATTTACCAGGGCGTTCCCGTGATCGCTGTTGGTTACAATTACCTGGCGGGCATCTATCCAGTGAGCCGGCAAGTTGTTTGCTTCCAGCGCAGCGGCAATTATTTTAGAGGAAAGCAATTCTCCATAACTTACTATTCTATCCCGGGTTCGTGCAGATAATTCTTTTAATAAAAATATACCATTGCAGATGTCTTCAATCTCGTTGCATTGGGTTTTTACAAAACTCAAGAGGCTACTTTGGTTGTTGATGGGGATCAGTTCTCTCACCGTTTGTAAATGGCGCTGTTCTATTTCGATGAGGCTGGATGTGTAACTTTCTACGCCTTGTGCGGCAAGGCTACTGCAATTAATCAACAGGTCTGTAATGCCACCTAAAGCCGATACCACCACGATTGTTTGTTGCCCTGCTGTTCTTGTCTTTAATACCGCCAGAACTTTTTTTATATTTTCGGAATTTGCAACAGAGCTGCCTCCGAATTTTAAAACCTGCATGATGTATGAATTTTGATAAAATATTTAGAATGATTTTTCCTTTAAAATACAGCCGGAGCCCCGTGGATGATATGAGAAATTGCAACCCTTAACGGGTTGTAATAGTGGTAGTAGCTGTAAAAGAAATTACAGCGGTAGAAGTGGAAATAATGGTTGTGTTTAATAAACTCATCTGAACGAATGTAAGAAATAATTGTGAAAACATTTTTTTCTAAAATCCTTTAGCCTTCAGAACAGCCCAATAGTGGAGCATTTAAAATTTTGTCAGCTAAAAAACAGCAGATCAAAAAAATAGGCTGGCAGTAAATCCAGCCAGCCTATCGGAGAAGCGATTTTCCTGATTTATCTAAGGCGATTACTTTCCTTAATGATCTTGTCGTCGTTGTTAATTCCCCTGGCCGCCAAAAAAAAGAACAGCACAATGCAGCCCTGTAGCAGCGCCGTTAGCGCATAAGTGCCTGTGCCCGGAGTGAATTTTTTCACTTCATTGTAGTATAAAAATATAACCCCAGCTTCTAAAAACAGGCCCACGATGCATAGCCGCAACTGCAATTTGCGGGTTTTGTATAAAAAAATGGTAATGAGGGCTAACATGCCCACTGCTGATGTGGCGGCAATAAGTGGAATATTTGCGGTAGCATCTATTTTCTTAAATGCATTGAGCCCGTTCTGTAAAATAGTGCCGCTGTAATAGGCAAACTTAAAACTTAGGAAAGCGCACAGTGCCGCCAGCAAGAGCCATATCGTTTGTATTCTTTGTATCATACTAAAGGATTAAAATTTACCAGCCGGGCAGGTAAACCGGGTTATGCTTTTAGTTCAGGATAAAGCGGAAACTTCTCCATAAGGGTTTTGACCTCTTCTTTTACAGAAAGGATCGTTGCCTCATCGTCAATATTCATGAGCACTTTATCTATAAGGTCTACAATTATCTGCATCTCGGGTTCCTTCATGCCACGGGTAGTTACAGCGGGAACACCCACCCTAATGCCACTTGTAACAAAAGGGCTTTTATCATCATAAGGCACAGAATTCTTGTTCAAAGTAATGTGAGCCCTATCCAATGTTTCCTGGGCTTTTTTACCGGTAATGTTTTTATTACGAAGGTCTATCAGCATCAAATGATTGTCTGTGCCCCCGCTAATAAGCTCATACCCCTTAGCGTTAAGCGCCTTGGCCATTGCCTGTGCGTTGAGTTGCACCTGCTTAATGTAAATGCCAAATTCGTCAGTGAGCAATTCGCCAAAAGCTATTGCTTTGGCTGCAATCACATGCATCAATGGCCCGCCTTGTGTGCCGGGAAAAACGGCCATATCTATCAGATTGCTCATCATGCGGGTGTTGCCCTTCATATCTTTTAGGCCGAATGGATTTTCAAAATCCTTTTTCATAAGGATGATGCCACCCCGTGGGCCACGCAAAGTTTTATGTGTAGTACTGGTTACAAAATGGCAATGATCAAAAGGAGAACTGAGCAATCCTTTTGCAATAAAGCCTGCAGGGTGGGCCATGTCGCACAATACAAAAGCATTCACCTCATCTGCAACTTTCCTGATGCGTGCATAATCAATATCCCTGCTGTAGGCCGAGGCTCCACAAATGATGAGTTTTGGTTTTTCTGCACGAGCTTTCTCTTCCAGCATTTCATAATCTATAAGGCCGGTATCTTTCTTAACTGTATAAAAATAAGGTTGATAAAGTTTGCCAGAAAAGTTAACAGCGGAGCCATGGGTTAAATGGCCGCCCATGCTAAGGTCGAGTCCGAGTATTTTATCACCTGTTTGCAAAATTGCCAACATGAGTGCTGCATTGGCCTGCGCACCACTGTGAGGTTGTACATTGGCGTATTCGCAATTAAATACCTGTTTTATACGGTCAATGGCCAGTTGTTCGATCTCATCTACCACTTCGCAGCCGCCATAATAACGGCGGCCAGGATAGCCTTCTGCATACTTATTGGTAAGCGATGTTCCCATTGCTTCCATCACCTGGAGGCTGGTAAAGTTTTCACTTGCTATTAGTTCAATTCCTTCACGCTGCCTTTGCAGTTCTTTGTCTATTAAGGTAAAAATTACAGTATCTCTTTGCATTTAATAAATTTATGGCGCAAATATAAGCAGCATGGCTTACATTCATAAAAATGTAAATGGGATTTGGCAAGAGTTGGGTTTATTTAAATTCCGATTTATTCGTTACTTTCACTCCCCTTTTAGCATGAAGAAATTATTTGTAAACGAAACAAGGCTATAAAAGCGGATTAAGTTTATCAATGAAGGCCATCATACCAGTAGCAGGAGCAGGAACCAAACTTCGCCCTCACACTTATACTCAGCCCAAGGCATTAATACCGCTTGCCGGCAAAACCATTCTAAGTATCATCGTCGATCAACTTAAGGAAGCGGGCATAACTGAGTTCATCTTTATCATTGGCTACATGGGGGAAAAGATTCAGGATTATGTAACGGCACACTACCCAGAATTGCAGTGTAATTTTATTACCCAAAACGAACGTTTTGGCACCGGCCATGCCATTGAACTCACCAGGCAACTTGTGGGCGACGACGAATTACTCATCGTGCTGGGAGATACTATTGCAGAATACGATATCCGCTTTGTGCTCAATGCTCCCCATTCCATGCTGGGCGTAAAAAAGGTAGATGATCCCCGAAATTTTGGCGTAGCCGAAATAGAAGAAAATCTTTTTATTACCCGTGTGGTAGAAAAGCCATCGATCCCCAAAAGCAACATGGCCCTTGTAGGAATCTACAAAATAAAGGAAACTGAGCTCTTGTTTACCTGCCTCAAAACTATCAGCGAACAAAATATCCGGAGTTACCATGAGTTTAGCCTCACCGATGCGTTGGAATGCATGATTCAAAAAGGAGCTATTTTTCAATCATTCAAAGTGTCTAACTGGTTTGATTGTGGTAAAAAGGAAACACTGCTGGAGTCAAATGCTATCCTGCTCAAAAAATTTGGAGGCAACATTCCGGAAAAAAATAATTTTCAAAACTCTATATTTATACCCCCGGTGAGTATTGGCGAAGGCTGTGTGATTCACAATTCTGTTATTGGTCCCAATGTGGCTATCGGTGAGCACTCCATTGTAAATCATTCTATAGTTAGAGATTCAATTGTAGGGGCTTATTCTCATCTAAATGAAATCGTTCTCAACAATTCCCTTATTGGCAGTGATGCCGAGGTAAGAGGCGTGAGCCGTAATCTAAATATTGGCGACAATACTGCCATTGATCTTGGTGGTGGTACCCGGTAAGCATGTTTTAAAGTTCAGCGTGCCTTCATTTTCCCTTATTTATTTTTTGCAATATGCAGTTTTCAACGGAACGAATTACCAATTTATTTAAAATAGAACTGCCCATCATACAGGCCGGCATGATATGGGCCAGCGGGTGGAAGTTGGCTAGTGCAGTGAGTAATGCCGGCGGACTTGGATTAATTGGCAGCGGGAGCATGTACCCCGAAGTATTGAGAGAGCATATACAAAAATGCAAAGCGGCCACCAACAAGCCGTTTGGGGTAAACATTCCTTTGTTGTATCCCGATATCGACCAACATATTTCCATCATTATATCGGAACAAGTCCCCATCGTATTTACAAGCGCCGGTAACCCCGCCACCTACACAGCCCTGTTAAAAAGCCATGGCATAGTTGTGGTGCATGTTGTAAGCAGTAGCAAGTTTGCACTTAAAGCCCAGCTTGCCGGTTGTGATGCTGTGGTGGCAGAAGGGTTTGAAGCAGGCGGCCACAACGGGCGGGAAGAAACAACGAGCTTTGTGCTAATCCCTGCTGTATGCGAAAAATTAAACATACCCGTAATTGCTGCAGGGGGCATTGCCAGCGGGCGGCAAATGCTGGCTGCGCTTGTATTAGGTGCCAATGCCGTTCAAATTGGTAGCCGCTTCGTGGCAAGCTTTGAAGCTTCCAGTCATATTAATTTTAAAAATGCTGTTATCCAAAGCCAGGAAGGAGACACAAAACTTGCTTTGAAGGCTTTAACGCCGGTGAGACTTTTAAATAATAAATTTTACCAACAGGTGCAGGATGCAGAGTTAGCCGGAGCCTCCAGGGAACAACTGGAAACTTTATTAGGCAGGGGAAGGGCAAAGCGGGGCATGTTTGAAGGAGACCTGCAAGCCGGCGAGTTGGAAATAGGGCAGGTAGCTGCGTCTATAAAGAAGTTGCAACCTGCAAAAGAAATTGTAACAGAGATATGGGAGGAGTATAAGGCCTTACTTGCCTTATGCTGAGAATAAAAATTTATATTTGCCCCGATTCAAAAAATTGTAAATCAATCCCCCATCCAATGCATAGTGTTAAGAGGCGTATCATGGCAAAAACTTTATTGATCGTTATATGCTCTTTTTGTTTTTTGGCAGCCTATAGCCAGCCTCCGATAGACATCCAGATTCCCTCCGTTATTAATCCCAGCCAGATAGACCCGAAAAACTTATCACAGCCACAGTTGCGTGCCTTGCTGGAAGACAAAAACAAAGAAACTGGCCTGGACAAAAATGCTGAACTCTACAAAAATGATAAGATAGAAAAGGATAGCGTAATAGCAGATGATGTTCGTAGAAGTATTTATAGCCCTAAAAAAACCTATGGTGCAGATGTTTTTGCTTTTGCAGCAGGCACCTCTCTCACAGAATTATCAACACCGCCTCTAGACTATCCAATCGGCGTTGGGGATCATATCATAGTATCCCTTTGGGGTGCTGCAGAATTTCAGGAAGATTATATTGTTGCAAGAGATGGGGCTATCTTTCCCACGAGCCTTGGTAAAATAAGTGTACAGGGCCTTACTTTCGAGAATATGCGTGCCATAGTGTACTCCAGATTTAAAAGTGTGGTACCACCTGCAACCAATATTTCTGTTTCATTGGGGCAACCTCGTTCTATTAATGTAAACGTTGTAGGCGAAGTTAACAGGGCAGGTATTCAAACCGTTTCAGCTTTTAGCAATGCCTTCCAGGTAATTGGAAAAGCCGGGGGAATTTCTCAATTTGGTAATTTAAGAAACATACAGATAAAAAGAAACGGACAAGTGATAGATGAGCTGGATGTTTACAAGTATTTAAATACCGGTGATTTTGGTAAACATATTTACCTGCAAAACAACGATTTTGTAATAGTAGGTTTCATGGAGAAAAAAGTTTTGGCCACCGGGCAGTTCAAACGACCAATGTTTTACCAGCTTAAAAAAGACGAAGGTGTAAAAGCCCTGATCAAATATGCCGGTGGGTTAAATTCCGACGCCTTGGCTTCCGGCTTGAAAATTTTTCGTACCGAAGGTGAGAAGCAAGTACAACGAGATGTGAATGCGAACGCTATTCTCCAGATTCCTGACGAAGACTTCCCATTGTTTGATGGAGATATCGTAAAGGTAGACCTCGTTAAACCCGGCATTAGCAATAAGGTTGTAATAAGAGGGGAGATCACCTATCCGGATATTTTTGAACTGAGACCCGGAGATCGTCTTTTTGATTTGATAAACCGTGCAGGTGGTGTTACCCGAAATACTTATCTGCCAAGAGCCTACATTTTTCGTGGTGCAGGCGATTCTACCAATCTTCGCTCAGACAGGCTTGAAGTGGATCTTACAGGGGTAAATGACAACCAGCTAAACAGTAGTAGCAATGTACTTTTGGAGCCCAATGACGTTGTTCAGTTATTTTCAAACAACGAGTTTGGCGAAGCTCAATATGTAGATATTTTTGGCGAAGTGAGAAAAGAGGGCAGGGTAAACCGTTACGGAGGTATGACTTTAGAAGACCTTCTGTATTTATCTGGCGGTATAAAGCCTACAGCTGAGTATGGCCGACTCGAAATTTCCAGCATCGTGGATATCGACTCAGCAAAACAGGGTTTAAAGCCTACACGTACTGTGGTAAAAACGTATAGTATCTCTCCCGACCTCACCTTAGATTCTGCTGCCGCCAAAGTTTTTCTAAAGCCCTTTGACCAAATCTTTGTGAGAAAAAACCCAACATTCGAACTTCAGCAAAATGTTCAATTAAAAGGCCTGGTTAAATATCCTGGTTACTATCCAAGATTAACCAAGTATGATCGTTTATCAACTTTTATTGAAAGGGCTGGTGGTTTTACAGACAATGCAAACCTTTCTGGTGCCGTACTCTTTAGAAATAAAACTGAAAATTTCAGGGAGAGGGTTGTTCTAAAACCAAAGCTCGACTCCTTGGGTATACCGATTTTAGACAGCGCAAGCCTGGCCCTTAAGAATATTGATCAGCCTGTGAGCATAGACCTGTACAGAGCTTTAAAATACCGTAACAGCAAACATGATATTGTTTTACAAGAGGGAGATGTCATCTTTATTCCGGAAATCAACCCTTTTGTAAGTGTGCAGGGAAGCGTGCAGTCGCCTTTAAAAATTGCATTTGACAAAGAGCACACCAACCTCATGTATTACATTGACAAGGCTGGTGGCTTTGGTGTCCGGCCCTGGAGAAAAAGAGTTTTCGTTACCTACGCCAGTGGAAAAAGCAGGAGAACCAGGTCCTTTGGTTTCTTCAAATTCTATCCAAAAGTAGAAGAGGGATCCACTGTGATCGTTCCACTTAAGCCACAGGGCCAGGATTTGGGAGAAATTGTAAAGTCTGTAATAGTAGCCGCTATACCGGTAGTGCTTACGGCTATCCTGTTTAAATACATCAATTAAAATTTGTGTAAAAGTGAATACGAAAGAAATCGTTAGAAAGATATTTTTAAAACTAGCTAAATATAAGTGGGCAGTATTTTTTGGAGCTGTTATAGGCGCTGTGGCAATGTTTCTTTACGCAAAATCTATCCCGCCGGTGTACACTGCAAAAGCCACTGTGTTTCCCCTAACTGCATCTAATGAAAATCCTACCTCCAGCGCCATCAGTACGCTGCTAGGTGGTAGCGATGCTCCCAAGAGTTTTAGCTCCGATGCATCCATCAACATCGTGGAGCTTGCGCAAAGCCGTAATACCAGGGAAGCTGTTGTGTTAAAAAGACTACCAGAATTCGGCAATAAACGTATCGCCGAACTTTTAATTACCAATTATAACAAAACAAAGAAGCCGCAAGAGCCTACTATTAAAATGCCTGCCGACTCGGTTGCACTGTCTGCTGTTGCCGGCCTGTTGCTAAGTAAAAATTATACAGCAAAAGTGCTTAAGAGTGGTATCCTGGAAGTTACTTTCAGCAATACAGACAAGAAGCTGCTTTCGCCGGTGAGTTACGCTCTCATTGACAAAATATCGCAATTTTATATTGATTTAAAAATAAAAAAGGCAAAGAAGGATTACGATTTTACGATCAAAAAAGTAGATTCTTTGCAACAGGTTATTGATGGCTTTGACAGGCGGGCTATTCGTATGAACAACACTACCTTGTTTGTTCCAAATTCGAAAATCGAATACAGTATACCCAAAGAAAACCTGGTGAACGCAAAGGAAAGAGTCATGCGTTTGAGAGATGCTTCTGCCAATAACAGGGAGGAAGCTTTGTGGCGTTTGCAAAAAGCTACTCCCATTATTGCTACACTGGATAAGCCCGAACCCCCTTTTGATTCTAAGGGAACATCATCCATAGTGTACGCCATTATCGGATTGATGATTGGTTCTATTCTTATTATTGGTGCGTTAATAGCACCGATAGTGTGGGCATACATACAAGCAGAAGCCAAGAATGCCATTTTTGGAGACGATCCTCCGATAGAAGAAGTAACCACTACAGTGTCTAGTACCAGTACAACTATGTAGCAATAGCAGGATACCTGTACAAAAATCACCATGATAAAAAAGGGTTTCCATTTTTTGGAAGCCCTTTTTTATTTACTCTATAATGGGGGATTTATCCTTTTGTAAATGCCCATCTAAGCATTTCCTTCCAACTTGGTTTTTTGCCATACATTAATATACCGGTGCGGTATATTTTGCCGGTAACCCAGGTGAAAAATAAGAACGTTGCAATCAACAATGCCATTGACAGCAGAATTTGCCAGGCGGGGATGTCATAGGTTATTCTGCCCATCATTACAATAGGGGAAGTGAGTGGAAATATGCTTCCAAACACAGCCATGTTGCTGTGTGGATTGTTGATAGAGTTTGTCATGATTACAAAACCGAGGATAATGGGCATCAATATTGGAAATACCAATTGCTGCGCCTCCTGTTGATCTTCACTCACCACGCTGCCTACAGCTGCAAAAAGCGAGGCGTAGGTTAGGTAACCAGCAAGGAAATAAAACAAAAATAGCAAGACAATTTTTGTCAACGGTAAGGACGATAATCCTTGGGTGATGGTGGCCATCATATTTGCTTCTGCATCGCCTGCTGCCCCCTTACTTATCTGCTCCATCATATCAGGAAATATCAGGGGAATGGCAGATTGCAACACGATCATGATCACCATCCAGATGGCAAACTGCGTAAGGCCTACCGCACCAATGCCTACAATTTTGCCCAGCATCAGTTGAAAAGGTTTTACAGAGCTCACTATTACCTCTGCAATGCGGTTTGTTTTTTCTTCCATTACGCCTCGCATTACCTGCGTGCCATAGATGATCATCATCATGTAGATAAGAATGCCGCATGCGAAAGAGACTGCATAAGCTACGCCTGCACTTCCTTTTTTGCTGCCATCTTTGGTATCAATCGTATTTTCTATTTCCGAATCTGCTTTCAAACTTTTAAACACAGCAGGATCAATACCCTGGGCTACCAACCTTTTATTTTCGATGGCCTTGTTTATATAGTTTTCAAGGGCATTGCTGTTGCCAAGGCTAAGGGAAGATTGGCTGTGTACCACAAACTTCTGTGTTTTGTTTACATCAAACTCCGGCACATACAAAAATGCCTGGTAACCCAGTTCCTTATACCTTGTTACAAAATTTTGTTCTGTTTCATTTTTGATAAATGAAATTTTTAAATTTTTGCTTTGTGTGAGGCTACTATCTGTAAAAAGACCGGCTTTATCAATTACTGCCACCTTGGTTTCATCTGTGCTACCCTTAATAGAAACCGCAATGATAATGGCGTAGAAAGCTACAATCACCAGCGGTACAAGGATGGTGGTGATAAGGAATGATTTCTTTTTTACACGGGTGAAGTATTCCCGACTGATAATTAAAAATATCTTGTTCATGTTGCTGTGGGTGAAAATTTATTGAATACTTTGAAATTGCCTGGCAGTTGTGGTGCCTTCTACCAATTGTATAAAAATATCATTCAAAGAAGGTAGTACTTCGTTAAATGAATGAATGGCTACGCCCTGGTTGATAAAATGTTTGAGAACATCGTTGGGTGTGGCATCATGTTGCAGGCGTAAGAGCACCTGGGTGGGTTCATGTTTCACCACTTCAAAAATGTAGGTCATCAAATGCTCCGGTAAAGTATTTGCACCTAGTTTGTAAATGTTTTCTTTAAACTCTTGCTTCACGTTGTTCACGGAACCATCCAATATTTTATTTCCTTTGTTGATGAGCACAATGTGGTCGCATATTTCTTCTACCTGTTCCATTCTATGGGTGCTAAAAATAATGGTACTGCCATTTTTGGCAAGTTTAAATATCTCGTCTTTAATGAGGTTGGCATTTACCGGGTCAAGGCCGCTAAAGGGCTCATCTAGTATAATCAATTTCGGTTCGTGCAGCACGGTGGTTACAAACTGGAGTTTCTGGCTCATGCCCTTGCTAAGGTCTTCCACCTTTTTATTCCACCAGCTCTGCATTTCAAATTTTACAAACCACTCTTTTGCTTTCTGAGTGGCTTCAGCGTGGCTGAGGCCTTTTAAACGGGCCAGGTATACTGCCTGCTCCCCAATTTTCATTTTTTTGTAAAGGCCTCTTTCTTCGGGCATGTAGCCAATGTTTCTAAAATCGCTGAGGGGGTCAAATTTTTTACCGTTAAATATTACCTGGCCACTGTCTGGGTAAAAGATGCCTGTAATCATCCTAAGCAAGGTGGTTTTGCCTGCGCCGTTGGGGCCCAGCATTCCAAAAATACTTCCCTGGTCAATAGTGAAACTTATATCGTCTACGGCTTTCTGAGTGGCAAAATACTTTTTAAGGTTTTGGAGTTCCAGTAATTGCATAGCTGTTTTGGTTTATAAATGAAAGTAAGCAGGATTTCACAATCTCAAGTAACTATTAGTATAAGTGGAAAGTCAATTATTACAAGAGCCTGCTTATTTTTTTCGCAATGATTGCTGCTACCCTTTCGCCATCCATTGCTGCACTCACGATGCCTCCTGCATAGCCTGCACCTTCGGCGCAAGGGTACAAGTTAGATAATTGTGGATGGTTGAGTGTAGTAACATCCCGTGGGATGCGCACCGGGCTAGAGGTGCGGCTTTCTGTAGCTACCACCGTTGCTTCATTGGTAAAGTAGCCATTCATTTTTTTTCCGAAAGCTTTAAAGCCACCTGCCAGTGCCTGGTATACAAAATCTGGAAGTACGTTCTGCAGGTTTGTAGATGTCAGGCCGGGTAAGTAAGAATTTGCCGGCAAGTCTGCAGATATTTTTTTTGCTACAAAATCTGCCATGCGTTGTGCCGGCGCTACAAATTTACCTCCACCTGCATTAAAAGCCTGCTCTTCTACCATCTGCTGAAAATGCATAAATAGTAACGGGCTATCCTCTAAACCCTTGAAACCTTTTAAACCTTTGAAACTTTTTATAGCATCTTCTTTTTCTACCTGCACTACCATGCCGCTGTTTGCAAACGGGTTATCTCTTTTGGATGGACTCCATCCATTTACAACCAATTCGTTTGGGTTGGTGCTGGCAGGCGCTATAATACCACCCGGGCACATGCAAAAAGAAAACACTCCTTTTTGTTCTACCTGTTGTACCAGGCTATAGGAGGCTGGTGGCAGAAACTCGCCTCTTGAAGGGCAATGGTATTGCAGGCTGTCTATCAGCGATTGCGGATGCTCTATCCTTACCCCTAATGCAAATGGTTTTGCTTCTATGAGAATTTTTTTGCTGTGCAACAGGGTAAATATATCCCGGGCAGAATGACCCGTAGCCAATATATAGGCATCTGCCGTTAACTTTTCTCCATCTGCTGTTTCAATACTGGCGATGGCATCTTTACCGATAGAAAAATCAACTAGTTTTTTATCAAAAATCACTTCGCCACCGCAGTCAAGAATTCTTTGCCTCATGCCGGTGATTATTTGCGGCAGCTTGTTGGTACCTATGTGTGGGTGGGCATCGTACAGAATATTGTGTGGAGCGCCAAAATGCACAAAAAGTTGAAGTATCCTGTTGATATCGCCTCTTTTATTGCTTCGTGTATACAGTTTTCCATCGCTGTAAGTGCCTGCGCCACCTTCTCCAAAGCAGTAATTACTTTCCGGGTCAATAATGCCTTCTTTATTCAGTTTCGCAAGATCCCGGCGGCGTGCACGCACATCTTTGCCCCGCTCTATGATAATGGGCTTAATGCCTGCTTCTATTAAGGAAAGTGCTGCAAAAAGACCAGCTGGCCCTGCGCCTACAATAATTACCTTTTGGGCAGCCCGGCTTACATCTTTAAAATGGAAAGGCATACCTGGCCGCTCCATAAAAGGCTCATCTATAAAAGCATTTACTTTTAAATTAATAAAGATGGATTTTCCCCGGGCATCGATAGATCTTTTTAGAACCTGATAACCGGTTACAGCGGGCAACTTTTTGCCGGTAAAAGAAGAAATCTGCTTTTTGATAGCCTCTGGGTTGGCAGACTCGGAGGGTGTGAGTTTAAGCGAAAGTTCTTGTTGCATACTCTATATAGTTAAGAGCATTGCTCGCTCACTGAATGTTGCCTAAAGCAACAAAAGTATCCCGAAAGCTTTCGGGAAGCGACACAACGATGTTAGATAGTTATTCTAAAGCTCGTTCCCCAATATCTTATTTAGAAAGGAAGATCGTCTACGGCATCTGGCGAAGTTGCAGAAAAGGTATCAAGGGGTTCCATGTACTCACTGTCAATAGGCGCAGTCTTTGAACCAGGTTGTAATATCTGTTCTATGCGCCAGGCATCGAGGTTGGTAATGTAATTGGTTACACCATTTTTATCCCACTTACTTCCTTTGATGTTGAAATAAACTTTTATTTCATCACCGATATTCACCCTGTCTATGATAGTTGTTTTGTCTTGCACAGACTGGAACTTTACATAATTCACAATTGTCTTTCCGTTAATGTCGTCAGATTTCTCTACGGCAAACTCTCTTGTTTTAAATTTTTCTGTACGCTGTACTTCGTCAAATTTGGCAACTAGTTTTCCCGTTAATTCGTAGCTCATGTGTGCATTTTTAATGTGGTCAAAAGTAGTTTTATTTTACTAATTATCATATTGTAATGGCTGGCTATTTTTTTCGGCTGGCTGCCGGCCTGCTGCTGCTGAAATTCAGAATGAAAACAGTACCTTTTGCAACAAGAGAACTACTTAAAAACGGATTGCGTAGTAAATGGGATGGAATATCTTTTTATATCTTATGTGTATAATTAATTTTTCTTTTAGAGCATAAATGATGAAAACACGCTATGGTATTAGCTTTGCACAAAACCTGTAGTGTGGCGGTTTATAGCGTAAAAAGAGTATTTGCAGGCAAACTCCATACTGTGTTGCCTGCGGGAAAAGCAAACGAATAAAAAATTTTTTTTTCAACAAATTATTTTGATATTCGCTCTCCCGCTAATAAACCTCGAAATTGTTTGAAGCAGGATCACCCCATAGAAAATAATTTCACTCATCCGCTATAAATTGTATAAGGAGCAAAATGGATAAAACTTTTGAAAAAGTTTGGGCTAACTGTTTAGAAATTATTAAGGACATTGTAGAATGGCAGCATTTCAAAACATGGTTTGAGCCAATAACGCCGGTGGGGTTAAAAGATAAAGTTTTAACCATCCAGGTGCCAAGCCAGTTTTTTTATGAATACCTTGAAGAGCATTATGTTTCGCTACTTGCTAAAACACTAAAGAGAGAATTAGGAAAAGAAGCCATGCTGGAATATCGCATTATGGTGGATAGTGGCAACAGTAAAAACAAGCCGCTTACCATGGATGTGCCAGGGCATGGTTACAAATCATATTCAAATAATGAAATGGATTTCCCACTCGTTATAAATAATCCTGTTAAGAATCCGTTTGTAATACCGGGTTTGAAAAAGATGCAGATTGATTCGCAACTGAATCAAACCTACACTTTCGAATCTTTTATTGAAGGAGATTGTAACAGGGTGGCAAGAAGAGCAGGAAAAACTGTGGCTGAGAAACCAGGGGCTACATCTTTTAATCCTTTAGTAGTATATGGAGGTGTGGGACTTGGCAAAACTCATTTGGCGCAGGCCATAGGTAATGAAGTAAAACGGCTGCATCATAATAAAGTAGTATTGTACGTAAGTTCAGAAAAGTTTATCAACCAGTTTATAGATCACGGCCGCAACAATGCCATTAATGATTTCATACATTTTTATCAATTGATAGATGTATTAATTATTGATGACATTCAATTTTTCAACCGGGCTGAAAAATCGCAGGATGCGTTTTTCTCTATTTTCAACCACCTCCATCAGAGTGGTAAGCAACTTATTCTTACAAGTGATAAGTCGCCAAAAGACCTGGAGGGTGTGCAGGAGAGATTGCTTAGTAGGTTTAGGTGGGGATTGAGTGCTGATTTGCAGTCGCCGGATTACGATACCAAAATTGAGATACTGGATAACAAGATGAAGAATGATGGCCTTGATATGCCACGTGAAGTAGTGAAGTACATAGCCTACAACATCAACAGTAATGTACGTGAATTAGAAGGTGCACTCATATCATTGTTGGCACAATCTTCGCTAAATAAACGGGAAATAGACCTTGAATTGGCTAAAAAAGTACTCAGAAACTTTGTAAAATCTTCCAGTAAGGAGATAACAATTGATGCCATCCAGAAAATGGTATGCGAATACTTTGACGTACCCTACGATAAGTTACTACAAAAAACACGCAAGAGAGAAATAGTGCAGGCCAGGCAAATAACGATGTACCTTTCTAAAGCCTTCACCAAAAATTCGCTAAAGACCATTGGAGAACATTTTGGAGGTCGGGATCATACAACTGTAATTCATAGTTGTCAAACGGTAAAAGACCTGATGGACACGGACACACTATTTAAAGAAAGTGTACTGGAGTTGCAGCAAAAGGTACAACTTGCAGCCATGTAAATATTGAAAGTAAAATATTGCAGATCCGGTTAATTATTTAACCGGATTTGTATTTTATAAGCTTTGTGGAGCACTTACACTTCTGGCTGAAAAATAATTTGGATGTTTTTCTATTTAGTTTTGGGTAGTAAGTATTTGGAGCGTATTTTTGCTGCCCCTTAACAGTTAGTGTTAAGAGGAGAGATGCCTGAGAGGCCGAAAGGAACGGTTTGCTAAATCGTCGTACGGGTTACACTGTACCGTGGGTTCGAATCCCACTCTCTCCGCAACAGATTTTTTTGAAATTATTAGTATGAGTGATCCCAATAAGCTCATGCAAGGTTTTTATCCTCTCGGGATGTAGCGTAGCCCGGTTATCGCGCCTGGTTTGGGACCAGGAGGTCGCAAGTTCGAATCTTGCCATCCCGACATTGATTCCAATGCAAGGCCCTTCATTTTTAATGAGGGGCTTTTTTGTGTTATTGCAGGAGGTCGTCCCGCAGGATTGCGGGGCTATTCCGACATTGATTCCAATGCAAGGCCCTTCACTTTTAATGAGGGGCTTTTTTATTTGGATGGGGGAGGTCGTCCCGCATGATTGCGGGACCATCCCGACATTGATTCAAATATAAAGTATTGGTTTTATTTTGATTTTTTTTTGGGTGGAGGGTAAGAATTTTTGATAAGCCTGGGTTAGGCATTTAGTAAAAGCAGTGAGCAAAAGTAAATTGAATGTAGGATAAGGGTCGAAGTTTATCTCTCTCAGATTGCTTTCGTATTAAAAGTATTAAATCAAATAAGTTAACTTCAAGGTATTCTTTAAAAAGCAATTTTCCTCCCCTACATAATGAGTACAGACTTTTCCATTTATAAATCCGCATTCGATCATGCCCCGATAGCAGCCTTGATTGTTTCCACAGATGGACTCATTCTTAATGCGAATGTAATTGCATGTGAGTTACTGGAATATACAGTCGAAGAGATAAGGCATATGGGTTTAGCAACAATTGTTAGCGGCGATTTTCCTTATGGGAATAAAATCTTTACAGGGCCGGTTGAGGGAGATCGGTTTTGCAAAGAGGTGAGCCTGTTTACCAAACAAGGCAAACAGCTGACAGTGGAAATGAGTTCCATATTAAACCGGGATGCCTCGGGAAACTGTTTTACCTTTTTTACCATTCAGCCAAAAGATAAAGAGTTTATTCTTAAGGACACAACCGAGACAAAAAAGTTGGCTGAAAACCCGGGGGGATCTGAAGAGAAATATCGTATTTTATTTGAAGCCAGCCCTTCGCCGAAATGGATCTATGATCTTGACAGTTTTCATATACAAGACGTTAATGTAGCAGCCATAAAAAAATATGGATATTCCAGAGAGGAATTTCTGAGAATGAGCCTTGCAGATTTGAGACCAGTTAGCGAAGTATCTAAACTTAAACAAGTTCAAGCATCTACCATCAACAGGGAAGGGATAGTCAACTTTGGAATATTTATCCACTTAAAAAAGGATGGCACAACAATACAGGTTGAAGTCTCCGGTACAAAGCTGACTTACCTTAATAGAGAGTGTATGCTGGTGGAGATTATTGATGTAACACAACGGGAGATTGCCCTGGAAATATTGTTAGATAGAGAAGCAAAACTGAGGGAGGCCCAGGAGATTGCAAAACTTGGGCATTGGCAATTTAACCTTCAAACAAAAAGTTTATTCTGGTCCAGAGAAGTATTTAAGATTTGGGGAATGTCGGATACAGTTAGGCCAAATTTTGAACTTTTCGTAAACAGCGTTCACCCCGATGACATTGAAAAATTCCTTGATGCTCAAAAAGAGGCGGTTGGAGGGATCAGGGAGCTTGATATTGAGCACAGAATTTTGCTGAACGATGGCACTGTTAAATGGGTGCACGAAAAAGGACAATTGAAATACGACGATGCTGATCAATTGACTTTTTTATCAGGAACGGTGCAGGATATCACCCCCCAAAAGCAATTAGAACTCTCGCTTGAGGAGAGCAATAAAAGATACAAGTATGTGTCCAGGGCTACCTCAGATGCTATTTGGGACTGGGATCTTCTGTCTGATACCATTTATTGGGGTGATGGTATTGAATATGTTTTTGGTTACAAAGAAAAAACGATGAAGGGAACCGGAGATTTATGGAAAATCAATATTCATCCGGATGATTTACAAAGGGTAGTTGAGAGTGTTGAAAAGTTTACCAATGCAAAAGACCATGACAACGTGAATTGGGAGCAAGAGTATAGATTTAAAAAAGCCAATGGTGAGTATGCAAATGTGGTAGACAAAGGTTTCTTAATCAAGAACGAGGAAGGATTGTCCATTAGAATGGTAGGAGCCATGCAGGATATTACGAAAAGAAAAGAGAGTGAAGAAGAGGTGCGGCGCTCCAATGAACGCTTTGAACTATTGGGAAAAGCTGCCAACGATGCTGTATGGGAATGGAACCTCATCAGCAACGAGGGATGGGCCAATTTGACTCACCAGGAATTGTATGGACTCACGTTGAATGATTTGGTGCCAGAACGACATGAATGGATAAGCAGGTTACACCAGGACGATCGCCAGGCTGTATTACAAAGTTTTCAGGATGCTGTTGATAAAAAAACAGCCATGTGGTATGGAGAATATCGGATGAGGACAGATAATAAAGGATGGATTAATCTTTATGATCGTACTTATATGGAATACGATGAGAATGGTAATGTGGTGAGGAAAATTGGTAGCCTTATGGATATTACCCGACGTAAGGAGAAAGAGCAACATTTGAAATTGCTGGAGTCTGTGATCATAAATGCCAATGATGCCGTTACTATTTCTGAGATAGTCATAGTTGATAACAAGCCTGGATCCAAAATTATTTTTGTAAATGAGGCTTTCACAATAATGACAGGCTACGGGGCTGAGGAAATTATTGGAGAATCGCCTCGCATTTTGCTAGGGCCAGAGTCAGATATCGATGAGTTGGAAAAACTCAATGCTGCCTTTGCTGGTTTCAGGCCTTGTACTACAACAATGGTAAATTATAAAAAAAATGGCCAGGCCTTTTGGATCAATTCTTCTGTAAGCCCTGTGGCCAATGAAAAAGGGATGTATACTCACTGGATTGCCGTTCAGAGGGATGTTACAGCACAAAAGTTGGCGGAGATTCACCTTAGTAATTTGAACGAAAGCCTGCAGGAGCATGTGCGTGCATTGGCAATTTCAAATGCAGAATTAGAGCAATTTGCCTTTGTGGCGTCTCACGACTTGCAGGAACCCTTGCGAATGGTTACCGGGTTCGTAACTCAATTGGAAAAAAAATATGGAGACGTTATAGACGATAGAGGAAAAAAATATATTGCATTTGCTGTAGATGGCGCTCACCGGATGCGGCAGATTATTCTGGATTTGTTAGAATACTCTAAAGTAGGCAGGGCCGAGCAAGGCGCTGAAAAAATTGACCTCAACGACCTGGTAAATGACATCAGCATTCTTTTAAGATCGCAGATCGAACAAAAAAATGCCTCGTTACAAGTAGCGAAACTTCCGGTAGTAAAGGGTCATGTTGCCCCCATGCGGCAAGTATTCCTAAATCTTATTGGCAATGCTTTAAAGTACTCCCGGGCCAGCGTACCCCCGCAGGTACAAATAACTGTGGAGAGGCTGGAGAAAGAATGGCAATTTGCAATTGCTGATAACGGCATTGGGATTGGACAGGAATATTTTGAAAAAATCTTCATTATCTTCCAAAGGCTGCATCACAAGAATGAGTTTTCGGGAACGGGTATAGGCCTTTCAATTACCAAAAAGATAATTGATAATTGGGGCGGGCGTATCTGGATATCTTCTACAGAAGGAGTGGGGAGTACTTTTTATTTTACAATACCACAGCAGGGTTAGTATTTGTATTTATTCGTAAATTCATCGGAGCTTAATACACGGGTTATTAATAAAATCTTTTTTAGAGAATGAATTGAATATAATCTCCACCCTATTGATCATATAAAATTACCTGCCATGAAAGCGATTCATATTTTATTAGTGGAAGACAATGAAGGCGACATCCTGTTAACAAAAGAGGCTTTTGAAGATGCAAAATTGCTTACCCGGTTAAGTGTAGCCAGAGATGGAAAAGAAGCGGTAGATTTTCTTCAAAAAGTGGGATCCTTCAAGGAAGCAGAAACCCCTGACATCCTTTTGCTTGATGTAAACCTACCTAAAAAAAATGGTCTTGAAGTGCTGCAATTTATTAAGCGTGATCAGCACTTAATGCATATTCCGGTAATAATGTTTACGACATCCTCATCAGAAACCGACATCAATCTTTCTTATCAAAATCACGCCAACTGCTACATCACCAAACCGGTGGATGTGAACGATTTTCTTTCTGTAATTACCAGGATAGAAAATTTTTGGATATCAGTTGTCAATCTTCCAACCATCAAAACAGTCTATTAATCAGGCGTCTGCTTTTGCAAGTCTTTGCTTGAGATCTAAAAGTTCTAAATGATTATTTTAGCTTGTTGCCGGTACCTGGAAAAACGATGCTTGGTTTAAAGGTTTTGGCCGCCTCAAAGTCCATGCTGGCATAAGAGATTATAATTACGATATCGCCTTCTGCACCCCTGCGTGCTGCAGGTCCATTGAGGCACACCACACCACTGCCCCTTTTCCCCTTGATGATGTAAGTTTCAATTCTTTCCCCGTTGTTTACATTCACCACCTGTATTTTTTCATTTTCTATGAGGTTGGCGGCATCCATAAGGTCTTCATCTAAAGTAAGGCTGCCCACATAATTTAAATTTGCCTCCGTAATAACTGCCCGGTGCACTTTTGACTTTAAAACTTCTATCCGCATTGTGTTTTTTTGCAAAGGTTATACAATGCGGGCATAAAAAACAAACAGCGTTTCATCATTTTTAAAAGAATGTTGGTCACATAATTAGTATTGCATTGTAAAACCCGCTTCTGAAAAAATAGTAAATTGCTTTTATGAACATCTTGAACAAGGGGTTATGTGTGCTGATATTGCTGGTTGGCTGCACATCGGGCAATAGAAATCAAAATAATGTGATCATAGAAACAGGGTATGGCGATATTG
>JANPJW010000221.1:0-3849 GCA_031425715.1 Chitinophagaceae bacterium
ACAACAACATCAGCGGGATAAATACGAAATGATGGGGTGCATAATACTTTCGGTGATTGCTATATTGTTGAGTTTTCATCCGTCAAAAATATAAAAATAAAAGTGGACACTTAAAATCACTTCACAACAAGGCTGTTTCAATGTAGATGACGTTATTGTTTATGAGCACAGAAGCTGCCATGGGCATGGCGTCCATCCGATATAATAAAATTGCGGCTGCCACGCACTGGATGCAGCCTGCATATAGATGCAGCGGCTTCTCAAAAAATTTATGGGTAGTTACGATGTGCGGGGGAGCTCCCTTAAGAACTTTTGCAACACAGCATTGAACTCGTTCGGTTTATCGAGCTGCATCCAGTGGCTGGTACCCGTTATGCGCTTAAATTCCATTTTAGGAAAAAGCTGTTGCCAGGTTTCCTGTGCCTTGTCTTCATCGCTGGACAGCATCATTACCGGGCCTGTATATTTTCTAAGACCAGGTACCGGGTCAAAATTCAATCCTGCCCTTATCATTTTGAGTACCCCGTTTTTGGTAAGTTTCAGTAAACCATCCCGCAGCATCGTTTGCGTGGCAGGTTTGGCATTGGTGAGCAAATACGCCAGGTAGGCATTCATGAGGGTATCATATTTTTCAGATTCCAGCATATCCATTATTTTGGTGACCCTTGTAGCCGTAGTTTTTATGGGCACTCCAAGCAGCAGAAGTCCACGCACTTTACCCGGAAATTTTGAAGCGTAGGCGATAGCAGCCTCAGCTCCCAGGTTTTGGCCTACCAAAATAAACTGTGACAATCGTAAGCTATCCGCCACCGTTGCAATATCAGCTGCAAATGCCTCTACAGAATAATTTTTATCAGCGGCTGCCGGGGATGCTCCATGAGCCCTTAGATCGAAAGCTATGGCACGCCTGGTTTTGCGGAGTTCTTTTAACTGCTCCTGCCAGTGCTGCGTACTGCCCGCAAAAGAGTGCACGAAAATTACGGGCGTATCACCCACACCTGCATCATCTATAAACAAAGCCCGCGGATTGGGTAGGGGAGGCTGATAAGATTCATCTGTGCCTGTGATGCTGCTGTCTATTTTGCTTATGTAAGGATTACTGCTTTTGTTCCAGCAGGATAAAAATGACCCGAAACAAAACAGCAACAAGATAGCTAGCAATCGTGTACCGGTCATGGCATCAAGTGTTTAAATTGTTTGGCAGTGTTGGCCATTAAGATAATTTCAAATTTAAGGTTGGAGTAACCAGCATCTTCCGGAATTATTAAAGAGCCTGAACGAGGGTGAAAAGGTTTACCCCACGAAGCAATGGCGGCGAAGAAACACACACTGACCGTCAATCGCAGCGAAATTATTTATTCAATTTGTAATGCCTGTTACTGGTATGGTAACATACATTGCCCCGATAGAAAAACCTCTTCTAAAAATAATGCTCATCAGGATGGGTCTACCAGGGCGCTGGCTCCAAGTATAGCTGCATCTGCTTCTTTAAGCTGGCTGTATAATAGTTTGACTTTATTTTGAAAAATGGGAAGCAAATTAGCCTCCATGTGTCGGCGGGTTGGTTTCAACAAAAGATCACCAGCTTTGGTAAGCCCGCCAAACAACACGATCGCCTCCGGGGAGGAGAACATGATAAAATTTGCCAGGGACTCGCCAAGGATCTGACCGGTGAATTCGAAAATTTCGTTTGCTATCGTGTCGCCCTGCAGCGCACATTCATACACACTTTCGCTTGTTAATTCATTGATGCTGTAATTGCGTAGCAAACTTTCCTGCTGGGGATATTCGGTCAAAAACTGTATAGCTGTTTCCCTTACTCCTGTAGCCGATGCATAGGCTTCCAGGCTGCCCGCCATTCCGGTGCTCTTGTGCATTCTTCCACCGGGGCGTATAATGGTGTGACCGAGTTCGCCGGCAAAACCATCGTGCCCCACCACCATTTTACCATCTATAACAATCCCACTTCCCACTCCGGTACCGAGGGTAATGGTTATAAAATGTTTCATGTTGCGTGCACAGCCATACATCATTTCGCCCATGGCCGCTGCATTGGCATCGTTGGTAAGCCTGGTGGGTAAACCAAATTTTTTCTCTATCAGATCTGCGATCGGTATAATGCCTTTCCATTTTAAATTGGGCGCATATTCTATGGTGCCTGTATAAACATTTCCATTGGGTGCGCCCATTCCTATCCCTCTAAAATTTGCAACACCACCTGCTTTTTCAATCATTGGAAAAAGCTTTTCATAGAGATCTTCAATAAAGTCTTCTACCACTTCGTGCTCGTTGCTCGGTATGCGGTCCTGTTCCAATATTGTACCCTTGGCATCTACAATACCAAACTTTGTAGTCGTGCCGCCAATATCGATTCCTACAGTAAACTCTTTTTGTCCTTTCATTTATTATTTTTTCAATAGATGATAAATTGATGAGCGCTTTAAAACGAAAGAAAGTTTATCAATCGTTTTTAACATCATAATTAATTCCTTGTTTGCCCAATATTTTTTTAACGATGAATGCAAAAAAAGCGAGGTAGCCAAAACAAATGGCAGCTACCCAATATGATTGATGGATACCGAAACCATCAATGCCAGAATTTGCCTGTAAAAAGTCTGCCAATTTACCTTGTATGGGCGGAATGATACCGCCGCCAAGAATCATCATGATTAAAAATGCAGACCCCTGGCTGGTGTACTTACCCAAGCCTGCAACTGACAAGCTGAATATACTGGGCCACATGATAGAACAACAAAGGCCACCGCTCAAAAAAGCGTAAATGGCTACGGTGCCCGTGGTGAGCGTACCTAATACCATGGCAAAAACACCCAACAAACTAAAGATAAGTAATGTCCTTGCCGGCTTATTTTGGGCAAAGTAAAAAGCGAGTATTTGGATAATCACACAAACTACATAATAATACAGGGGCTTCATGTCGTAACCAAAGGCAATGTTTACACCTAAGATGATCAGGAAGGCGATGATAGGTACTATGATTTGCAGGAACAGGGTGGTACTTTTTTTAAGGTTGAAGGCACTAACCGCAAAGGCCCATCGCCCAATCATCAAACTACCCCAGTACATGGCAATGTAGGGTGTAGCTTCAGAAGCCTGGAAACCCCCAAAGTCTGCATGGCGCAATAATTCTCCCAGGTTACTACCTACAGAAACTTCTACACCAACGTATACAAAAATGGCCAGCATTCCCAACACCAATTGGGGGTACTGCATGGCGCCCCAACCATTGGAATTTTTCTTTGCGCTCATGTTGGAGAATAATAAACCCACTACAATAACTGCTAATGCACCAAACAACCATTTTAGCCTGTAAGATTCCATGGCATGTTTCTCTACATCAGAAAGTGTTGCCATATCTGTTTTGTAACTGGCAAATACCGGTACAAAGCAAATGATGAGTAGGCCTGTCATCACCAACAGTGCGTATAAGGCTTTGGCTGCTTTTTCTGTTGACTCTTCTAAGATTCCGGAGGGCACTTTTTTAGAGAAAAAGAATAAGGCCGCAGCTGCAATAAATAATCCGCCTACGGCTGTGTATAATAAGATGACTTTACTAAGGCTGAGGGCTGCAATCTGATCGTCTGTGATGGCTGCTGTGGTGCCAAACAATGCCAGCGAAACAATCAATGGACCAATGGTAGTTCCAAACGAGTTGATAGCGCCGCCCAAAGTTACCCGGCTTGTACCTGTTGCAGGATCGCCGAGGGTAATTGCAAAGGGCTGCGCCGCGGTTTGCTGAAGGGAAAAGCCTAAGGCAACTATAAATAAGCCAGCCAGCATCCCTGCAAAGGTGTTGGCGTTTACAGCAATGATCATTGCGGCAGCACCGAG
>JANPJW010000222.1:0-8295 GCA_031425715.1 Chitinophagaceae bacterium
CCTTTTCATCAATATATTCCGGCAGTAAGAAGGCATCCGGATAACCCCTTTGTTCGCCAATGAAATCTACAATTTTATCTACTTCCGGCGTGTCTACAAAAGCACATTGCAACCTCACTACTTCGCCGTTGTAACTAATCAGCATATCACCTTTACCAATAAGCTGCTCTGCACCACCACTGTCCAGAATGGTACGGCTATCTATCTTACTACTCACTTTAAAGGCAATACGTGCCGGAAAGTTAGCCTTGATAGTACCTGTTATAATGTTTACCGAAGGGCGCTGCGTGGCGATGATCAGGTGAATACCAATTGCCCGAGCAAGTTGAGCCAGCCTTGTTATGGGCATCTCTACTTCTTTGCCCGCTGTCATAATCAAGTCTGCAAACTCATCTACCACAAGTACAATAAACGGTAGGTACTGGTGCCCTTTTTCGGGGTTGAGTTTGCGGGAAGCAAATTTTTCGTTGTACTCTTTAATATTTCTTACACCCGCTTCTTTTAGCAAATCATAGCGGTTGTCCATTTCAATACAAAGGGCATTGAGGGTATGCACTACTTTCTTGGTATCGGTGATAATAGCATCTTCTTCGCCGGGGAGCTTTGCTAAAAAATGTCGTTCAATTTTTTTGTAAATGCTTAACTCTACTTTCTTGGGATCTACCAACACAAACTTCAATTGCGATGGATGTTTTTTGTAAAGCAACGAAACAAGGATAGCATTTAACCCTACCGACTTACCCTGACCCGTAGCACCCGCCATCAGTAGGTGAGGCATACTTGCTAGGTCCACAATAAAGTTTTCGTTGTCAATTTTTTTACCAATAGCAATAGGCAAAGAAAAATTATTGTTTTGAAATTTGTCAGACATCAGCAAGGTCTTCATGCTCACAATCGTTTTGCGTGCATTGGGTACTTCAATACCAATGGTACCTTTGCCCGGTATGGGTGCAATGATCCTTATACCAAGTGCTGCCAAACTCAGGGCAATATCATCTTCCAGGTTTTTGATGCGGCTGATGCGTACACCTGCTGCCGGAATAATTTCATACAACGTAACCGTAGGGCCTACGGTAGCAGAAATCTTTTGAATATGAATGTCATAATTCTTCAGCGTGGTGATAATCTGGTTTTTGTTGTTTTCCAGTTCTGCAGGGTCTTGCACTATTTTCTCACTGCCATGGTTTTCTAACAAATCAAGCGATGGATATTTATAGTCCCGCAGGTCGAGTATCGGGTCGTAAGGCTTTAATTGCTGAACTTTTTCTGCAGTCAATACCGGTATCTCTTCATCTAGTTTTTCCTCAGCCGTTTTAATTTCCAGCTCCAGGCCCGAGGGGTCTGCCTGCAGTGGCGCCGCTGGCCTCGGCTTGCTAACGGGTTCTTCTGCTGGTGTGATAAAAACCTCGCTGGCAGGGATCGGTTCTGGTTGCACCGTTTGCGTTAACGCAGGCAAGGGCTCTTCATCCCTCTCTATGATAGTTAGCTCGTGATTAAATTGCGGCGACTGATCCGGCACATCGTTCATGCGGCCCGCTTTTCCTTTCAGCATATTTGAAGTTGGAATTAAAGGCGGAGTGCTTGCCTCATCTTCCGGATCTTCCTGCTGTTGCTGCTGCGCTACAGGCAAAATTTCGTCAGCTGTTTCCGCAACGGAAGCGGTCTTTTTTTGTGGGAGTTGAAAACTTGGATTGAACCTCCAAATAACATAAATAAGAAATGCAACACTGATAAGCAGGATAGTTCCGACACCTCCAATAGTTTTAAAAAGATAATCTTTACTCAGGTCACCTGCTGCCCCGCCCCAGGCAAAGGCGCTCCCGCTCATCAATACCGATGCTGTAACACTCAATAAAGGCAAGCCGATGATGAGATACTTGATGTTGCGAACAACGGAGAATATTTTCTTGCCGAAAAAGAGATTGACCCCAATTATAAAAAAGAAACTACAGATGAGGTAGGAGGCAACACCGAAACCCTTGTAAATAAAAAAATGAGAGATAAAGGCCCCAAAAGTACCCATGAGATTGGTTACTTTGGCATCTGTACCCATCAGTAATTGTGAGCCTGCATCTTTTACCAATGACTGATCTTCTTCCCAGGTAAAAAAATAAGAGGTGAACGCAATGAAAAAAAGTATAGCTAAGAGGATGCAAATACTACCGGCTATTTTATGGGTACGTTCATCTTTAAGCAGTTGCTTTACCTCCACATGCTCTTCCTTTTCCTGCTTAAGCGTATCGGCCGCTGCGGTATTTGCTTTAGTTGATTTTACTTTATTGGCCATGAGTAGTAAAGATAAATAAATACTACCTGCATACTAAGTTGCAGGCATTATTAAATATGTGGTTTCAACGAATTTATGTAGGTTTGATAGCAAAGCTGCATTTTTTGAAAAAAATTCTGAACCTCTTCTTATTTTTTTTCCTTTCTTTTTGTTGCATGGCTCAAAACACCAATCCCGAAATGATCGTGGACCTGGCCAATTTGAGAGGCTTTGGCGTTATTGAATATAAAACGGAGATTTATATTGACAGTACTGACAGGCTCCCCTTAAAAGAGATTGTACAAAAAAAATTTATTCCTCTACAATCATTTGCCAAAAAAGATAAGTTAACCAAAGATCTTATCCCTTACAGCTTCTACCTCCGTTTTACCCTTTACAATAAGATCAGCAAAACCCTGGGGTTTTATTTTTACCCAGGCAAACTTTATAAAAGTTTGCAGTTGTATTCGGCTACGCCAGAAAGAGGTATGGTGCCGGAGCAGACAGGTTTTATTGCAGACGGCTTTATCCCGCTGCAGATAGGTGCCGGACAAACCAGGGAATATATTGTGAAAGGAAAATTTTTCAAGAACTGTATCAATAACATTGAGTCCAGGTTAATCTCGGCAGAACATATACAGCTTTTTAAAAATGATTTATTTCAATCGTTGAACGATAAAAAGACAGCCGGCATTTTATTAAGCGGCATGTTGGTGATGATGATACTGGTAACCCTGCTGAATTATTTGATTACCCGAAAAATAGAGTTTTTATACAATTCGGGCTACTCATTTTGTATGTTCCTGCTCATTTTTCTTACCAGTTACCTCACCATGAACCCAAGCTGGCTCAAAGGTTTTTTTATGAGCTACCTCGATCTTTTGCTCCTGATGGTAGGTACGGTTTTTTACCTTGCCTTTACACGCCATTTTTTAAATACCCGGGAGCTGCATCCCAGGCTGAATACTTTTTTAAAATTAGAAACAAGGGTTATAGGTGCCCTGATGCTGCTATACACCCTTATCTATTTTGGGATGGACGCTAATGCCTACGAAGCCCTCTTGGAAAATATTATGAAATGTATTTTGCTGATTGCGGGTGTTGTATTCATCATTCTTGCCATAGTGCAAAAAAACAAACTGCTCAATTACCTGGCGGTGGGCGTGGCTACACAGATCTTTTTTTTCATCGTTTCCCTGGGGCTCATCCTTGCAAAATCCGATGCTACCTATATTTACACCTCACCCATTTTTTATTTCGAATTGGGAATCATTTGCGCTATTGTATTCTTCCTATTGGGTTTGTTCTACAAAAACAGGCAGGAACTCATCCTCACCATAAAAGAGCAGGAAGCCATGAAGCTGGAGGTAGAAAAGCAATCTTTTGAGACCCAGCTTACAGTGTACAAAACACAACAAGAAGAACGCAACCGCATTAGTGCCGATATGCACGACGACCTTGGAGCGGGTATGACGTCTATACGCCTTTACAGCGAACTAGCCAAAGCCAAAGCAGGGGACAAGCCTTTACCGGAGATTGAAAAAATATCTGCATTTGCAGATGACCTCATCAACAAGATGAATGCAATTATCTGGAGCATGAGCAGCCAAAATGATAGCCTCGGAAATATGGTGGCATACATCAGGAGTTACACCATCGAATACCTCGATGGCACTGGCATTAAGCCGTATATCACCATACCGGAAAATCTGCCACGCTTAGTAGTCAATGGAACCATCAGGCGCAATATTTTTTTAGTGATCAAGGAAGCTCTCCAAAACATTGTAAAACATGCTAATGCCACCGAAGTTGTCATTATTCTGGCAAAGGAAACGGAAGGCCTGGCACTAACCATACACGATAATGGTAAAGGTATAGACCTGGACAACGTTCGTCAATTTAGCAATGGCCTTAAAAATATGAGAAAGAGGATGCATGACCTGGGTCTTGAATTTTCTATTGAAAGAAAGGAAGGCACGCTTATAAAACTATATGGAAAGACCCGTTGACTTTGGGGACACAAGCACTGCCACCAACATGCAAAACCATCCAGCAATAAAGCCCACACCACCTATAGGCGTAATGGGACCCAACCATTTGTATCCGGGTAAAACAAGTGCCTGAACATAACTCAACATGTAAAGCGAGCCACAAAAAAGCACAAACCCGGCCATAATACAGTAGCCTGCTGCACGCAGCCATTTTTTATTAAACTCTTTGTACAAAATGGCTACCACCAACAAAGCAAACACATGGTAGAACTGGTAACGTACGCCCGTTTCAAATGTGACCGTTACCCGCTGGCTTACCAGGTCTTTTAAAGCATGTGCCCCAAAAGCTCCCATAACAACGGATAGCGCACCTAAAGCCAACGCAACTTTTAAAAAACCCTTATGCATGTAAATAGTTTGTTAGGTAATGAGGTTATCAATAGAATGTTCGGTTAACGTTTCTGCCTGCAGAGTGAGATGTGCCTGGCTATAATACTCGTTGCGATCTTTTAATTTTTGTTCCACAAAAAATAAAAGCTCTGCCTCGTTCAAATTTTTCACCAGAGGTCGCTTGCTTTCCTGCGTAAGTATATTGGTTAAAATGGTGGCCGGGGGTGCTTCTAAAAAAACGATGGTTCCATGATTTTTCATCCAGCTGATGTTATCGAAAAAGCAGGCTGTACCTCCGCCACAGGCTACCAATACATGGTCATGTTTATCTAAAGACCGTAACATGATGGCTTCCTTCTGCCTAAAATAATCTTCTCCCTTGGTTTCAAAAATTTCTGTCACAGAGCTTTGCTCCTCCCGCTCAAGCGCATCGTCAAGGTCAATAAAATGATAGCGGTGCCTTGCAGCCCATATTTTACCCCAATGGCTTTTGCCACTTCCCATAAAACCTATCAAAAAAATACGGCCGGCAGCGATGTCCGGACGATCTGTTTGAGTTTCACCTGAATTCAAATCCCTTATTTTTTAGAGTGATACGAGCGTTTACCGTTTGAAGATAAGAAAAAATGCAACCTCTGTTTTACCGGGTTAATTTTTCTTTCGGTAGTCACCCCTTTTCCAGGCCTTTATAAATTCATTCCAGGCAAATGGATTAAAAATATTTTGTGGTGCCGCCTGGCCGGAGTAGTATAATTTTTGGGCACTTTGCCGCAGGTATTGGTTGCTGGCTTCTCTTCCGTCTGCTGGCAGACTAGCCATTAAAACACTACGGGTAGCTGCGTTGGTGTTGCTGCGGGCAATGGTGATATCGTCATCAGCAACTTTGGTGTTCACAAAATCTCTTTCAAATTGCTGGCGGGTGGGCCTTTGTTTAATGATGGTGGCAGGCAGGTAAACGGTGTCGTTTACCATGAGTTGGATAAGACTTTGCTGGTTGCCGGGCAAATTAGAAGGGATGCTTACCAGGATGGGCTTGTAGCCAACGCTGGTAAATTCCACTTTATCGCCTTTGAGCACCACGATGCTGAACACCCCTCGGTCGTTGGTAATGGTTCCCCGGTTTTGTCCTTTAATCATCACGCTCACTGCGGGCAAACCCTGCAAGCTGTCAGCCGTCATTACAACCCCATATAATTGTACTACCGAATCTTTAAAAGATTCAAACTGTGCATGCACTGCAGAAGGTAAAAGAAAGAGTATGATAGAAATGTATAGTAAATGTTTTTTCATGCCAGGCACCTAACAGTGCTTTGTAAGTTTTGGTTGCGTTGCCCATAGCTGTAATAGTACAAGTGAGTGACACAACGATGATGATTAAAGCAATAATGCTGGTTTCAAAAGTAACAACATTTCGTAATTGATAAACAAAGTAATGTCATCAGTGTTTAAATTTGCCGCAACAATTTGATTTTAACAAATAATTGAACCATGACAACCGAAGATATTTTAAGGGCATTGAGTAACGTGCAGGAGCCGGATTTGGGCAAAGATCTTGTGACTTTAAATATGATAAAAGATATTGCAATAAATGATCATAAGGTTTCATTTACAATTGTTTTGACCACTCCGGCATGCCCCATGAAGGACCTGATGAAAAATGCTTCGGTAAATGCCATTAAAATATTGGTGAACAAAGAGGCGGATGTTACCGTAAATTTTACCAGCAACACCAGCAGCAACCGCACCGACCCCAACACTGTTCTAAAAGGCGTAAAAAATATTATTGCCGTAGTGAGTGGCAAAGGTGGTGTGGGCAAAAGTACGGTAAGCGCCAATCTAGCCCTGGCACTTGCAGCAAGCGGCGCCAAGGTAGGCTTGATGGATGCCGATATTTACGGCCCCAGCCAACACATTATGTTTGGCATACGTGGCGAAAGACCGATGATGAAAGACGATGGCGGCAAAGGCTTGATTGTGCCTATAGAAAAATATGGTATTAAAGTGATGAGTATCGGCTTGCTGATAGATGAAAAGCAAGCGGTGGTATGGCGTGGCCCCATGGTGAGCAGCGCCATCAGGCAATTTGTAACAGAGGTAGACTGGGGCGAGCTAGACTACCTGGTAATAGATATGCCACCTGGTACGGGCGATATACATTTAACCATCGTGCAAACGGTGCCGGTAACAGGCGTGGTGGTAGTAACCACTCCGCAAACGGTTGCTATTGCAGATGCCCGCAAAGGCGTGGCCATGTTTAACCAGGCACAAATGAAAGTACCTGTGATAGGTTTGGTAGAGAACATGAGCTACTTCACTCCTGCAGAACTTCCCGACAATAAATATTACATTTTCGGAAAAGATGGTGGCAAGCACCTGGCTGATGAATTTGATATAACCTTGCTTGGCCAGATACCGATTGTGCAAAGCATAAGAGAGGGTGGCGATATTGGCACTCCTGCTATGCTGGGCGATGACAACATTAGTAAAAAGGCTTTTGAAGAATTTGCTGCCAATGCGGTGCGCAGCATTGCAATGCGCAATGCAAATATGCCTGCTACACAAATTGTAGAAATACTGGAGTAACGCAGGAAGTTTTAATTGCCGGACTTTTTAAAATACCAACGCTGCTTAATTTATTAGAAGTGTTGGTTTTTTGTTTCAAGCAATTTGTTGTCATGGCATCAGCCTTGCAGCTTGCCCCTATGATCATGTAAGGGTCGCCATCTTGTACGGCAACCCATTGGGCAACCTGATAACCTCATTATTAATTGATCTGTATTCAACCGCTTGCCGGTTTTATACAGATATGATTGTTTACTTTGGCTTATGAAAATTTTCTTTTTTACAACTACGCTATGCCTCCTGGTTTTTATGGCATGTACATCAACAAGAAAAGTGAATAACACAACAAACCAAATTATCACAACAGATGCAGCCTCCTTTACCGGCTTTGATACGCAAGGCCACAGGGGTTGCCGTGGACTGATGCCAGAAAACACGCTTCCTGCTATGATGCATGCATTGGATTTGGGTGTGGTTACGCTGGAACTGGATGTAGTGGTAACAAATGACCGTCAACTGATACTGTCTCACGAACCGTTTTTAAATCATGAAATAACTACCAAGCCAAATGGGAGCCTTGTAACGGAGGCAGAGGAAAGAAGCTTGAATATTTACAAGATGAGCTATGCAGATGTGAAAAAGTATGATGTGGGTTTAAGGCCACATCCACGGTTTGCACAGCAACAGAAGATGGCTGCATATAAGCCTCTCCTGTCGCAGGTTTTCGACAGTGTAAAAGCGTTTGCTGCAAAACGGAACAAACCCCTTCCCTATTTTAACATCGAAACCAAGAGTCTGCCTGCCACAGATGATGTGTACCATCCTGCACCTGCAGCATTTGTAGAACTGCTTGTAGCAGAAATTAAAAAAGCGGGAATGGAAAAACAGGTGCTCATTCAGTCTTTCGATTTCAGGACCTTGCAATACCTGCATCAAAAATATCCCGGCATGCCCACGGCTATGTTGATAGAAGACACCGATAAAATATCGTTTGAAGAGCAGATAAAGAAATTAGGCTTTTATGCAAATGTTTACAGCCCGCACTATTCGCTGGTTGATGCGGCATTGGTAGAAAAATGTCATCAA
>JANPJW010000223.1:0-5278 GCA_031425715.1 Chitinophagaceae bacterium
TCTATCCAAAAAACAGGTTGTGCGGTTACGGCAGAAGAACACAATATTATTGGTGGCCTCGGCGACAGCGTTGCGCAGGTAGCCGCCAAACACTGGCCCATACCGATGGAGTACATTGGAACGAATGACACTTTTGGCGAAAGCGGTAAACCCGAAGAACTGTTGGTGAAGTATGGCTTAGACAGCAATCATATTGTGGCAGCGGCAGAGAAGGTGTTGGCCCGTAAAAAATAAACAACAAATTTCAAATACGAACTGCATCTCCAAAGGGTGCAGTTTTTTTATTTTAATTTTTCCAGTAAGGCTTTAAAGTCTTTGTGATCTTTTAATACTAAAAAGCCCGGCTCATTAGCCACAACCTCTTTACTATACACGCCTGCAGCAGTAGCTCTGCCAAGATATTTTATAGCGTCATCTGGCCTGGACATACCTGCGCACAATACCGCCAATTGGTAAGCAGTTTCAGCATTAGCCGGATTTTTTTGTAAACTCAACAGGTAATATTTTTCAGCCTCCGCGGTTTGCTCCAACATCTGGGAAGCGGAGGCATAATTGCTATAAAGCACCGCATTTTCAGGATTGTAAAAAATAGCCTTGCCATACAAATATTGTGCATCTGCATAGCGCTGCATTTCGTAATACAAATTGCCCAACTGATTAAATGTATAAGCATTGGTACTATCCAGATCCCAGGCCTTTGAATAAGCATAAATAGCAGCTGTATCCTTACCCATGCTTTTATAAGTGTGCCCTACAGCATTCCAGGTATCGGGGTTCAGGCTGTCCAGCGCAAGCGAAATGTCAAACATGCTAATAGCCTCATTGTACTCGTCGAACTCTGTAAATATATTGCCAAGGCTTTGGTACACAGCTGGGTTGAGCGAATCTGCCGCCACCATCTTTTTCACATAAAACTGCACACTGTCTGCACTTGTAAAGTTATACATGTGCACCCGTAAGGCACCTTCATTAGCATGTAAAAAGGCAGGATCGTAATACATACCGTTGTAAAAACCATCCAATGCCGCTTTCCAGTCTTTCTTATTGAGATAACAGAAGCCTAGTTGAGTCCACAATACCGGATCGGTTGGATCTTTTTTCAGCCCGGCCTTGGACCAGTAAATGGCAGAGTCTATTTTTTGTTGGGTACTGTACATACCGGAAATCCCGCCATAAGTTGTTTGATAATTTGTATCGATAGCCAATGCCTTTTTATAAAAATAGAGAGCACTGTCAAATTTATTTTGTTGCGCATAAGCACTACCTAAGTTGTGAAAAGGATAGAGCCAGTTAGGCGCCAACTTTATTCCCTGGCGCAAAGCGGCCTTGCCTTCATTGTACTGTTTGAGGCCATTGTGCATGAGCCCTTTCAAATTATAAAGATATGCTGCCTGTGGCTTCAAGGCAACCGCACTGTCTACTTTCGCAAGGCTGAGGCGCAAATCGGCGGTATTATAACTGCGCCAGTTTGCATGTGCCTCTAAAAATAGCCGGTTTACTTTTACATCAAGTGGGTTGTAATATTGCGTGTCTGCAATGGCTTCAAATACCTTTAATTTGTTGGCTGCAGTAGCAAAATAAGCCTTCGTATACTGGTTATTATTTTGGCTGGCGTGCAGGTATGTATTGATCACTTTCGCAACGTCAGTCATCAACTTACTGCTTAGCACAAAGCTTAATTCTGAACCAAGCTCCCTGGTTGTTTCCTTTTTTTTCACAATTTGCTGCAGCAACTCGTAGGCACCTCCTTGTTCCAGGAGTCTCCCTTCGTTGATGGCTTTTAAAAAAAGCCGGTACAAATCTTCCATGCCGGCGTTTTTCATGGCGCTACCAAGATGAACGGATTTATTTACGGCAAAATCAGATTTCTCGGGAGCATAAGACACGCCGGTTTGCAAGCCTGCCATTAATTTTTCCTTGGTTGATGGATCAACCTTGCTCATCACAAGACCATCTGCCGGACTGCAGCAATACTGCGGTGTCTGCCTGTATTTTTTGGTCTTCTTATCGTAAGAGGCATTGTTCACATTCGTCTTTACATAGTCGTACAATTCGGTCAGGGTAACTTCCCCATCCTCCGGAGATCTGTCGGCCAGGCCTTTGAGGCCATTGATAAGATGCCATGAAAACAACCCGCGCCCGCCACCCCACTGCGAACCCTCAAAAGATACCTGGTTGCTGGCACACGATATAAGTTGAATCTCTCCAGCTTTGCGTTCAAAAATTTGCTGGTACGAAATGGTTTGACCTTCATCTTTACCGGGCAATTCGTTGGTGCGACAGGCATCAGTTATCAATATCACCTGCGTGCCGTTGCCGGTTATTTCCTGTATGCGCACTTTTAATTTATGAATATCTATTAAGCCTACACCCGTGGAGTAGTTGTTTCGATCATTTCCTGCGGGGGCATCATAGGCAAGCAGGTAGGCTTCATCAGCACGGTAAGCATCTCCATGGCCGGAAAAATAAATGTAAAAGATGTCGTTTTTTGTAAGCTTCCCTTTAATGCTGTTGAACTTCCGCCAAAACTCCATAAAACTTGCATTTTCATTAAAGCAGGTATCTATCTGGGTTGCGGGCACTTTGGCCCCGGAAGGGGAAACCAGGTAGTTGTAAAACTCTTTGGCGTCTGTATCCGCATATTGGAGATTTTGGTAACTATCATTTGCCTGGTAGCGGGAAATACCGGTTACAAGTGCAAAAGTTTTGCCAGTAACCACAGCGCCCTCCTTCGTTAAAAGAACATTTCCCCTGGTTCCGGAACTTTCCTGGGCTACCAGCTGCGTACACAAAAAAGAAGGTATAGTTAGACAAATAATAATCAAAAATTGGCCGCGTAGCGAAAGAACGGAGGAGTTCATATAACAATATTTTTATTTAGATGCACTGGTTAAAGTTATTCCTAAAAAATAAGCGAACAACTTTAAATCTCTAATGCAGTAATTAATTTCCGGCGGCTTTTTTACACGCATTTTAACATCCCGTTAAACCCCGTGAATAAAAACAAGTCTATGACTTGGTTTTTTTACATTTGTTGTATTACAACTATTATATGGCAGAACACTTGGATGATAAAGAACTGTTGATGCAGTTTAAAAACGAAAGCAGCAAGGAAGCCGCTTACACCAGAATTATAAAAAAATACCAGGAAAAGCTCTATTGGCACATCCGCCGCATGGTGGTAGAACATGAAGATGCCAACGACGTATTGCAAAATATGTTTATAAAGGTTTGGAAAAGCCTGGACAACTTTAGAGAGGATAGCCAGCTTTACACCTGGCTTTACCGCATTGCCACCAACGAAAGCCTTAGTTTTTTAGAACAACAAAAAAAGAGATCTTCTTCTTCGCTGAGCGACGATGATGGTTACCTCAGTAATAAACTGGTGGCTGATAAGGATTTTGACGGCAACAAGCTGGAATGGAAACTTCAACTGGCTATTCAACAACTGCCGCAAAAGCAAAAAGCAGTTTTTAACCTGCGGTATTTTGAAGAAATGCCATACGAAGAAATGAGCAGGGTGCTGGAAACAAGTGAGGGAGCGCTCAAAGCAAGCTACCACCATGCCGTAAAAAAGATTGAAGATTATATCTTGAACCGTTAAACTATCCACCTCTAAGAGCGTCTATATACCCGGATGAACCAGCCAGATAACATATTAAAGGAATTAAGGGAATTGAGTCCCGCAGTAGCCGGCATCAACCGTATAAATGTTTTTACGGTTCCCGATGGCTATTTCGAGTCTCTTGCCGGAATTTTATTAATAAGGACTGCTGCTGAAGACAGTACGAAAGGCGCCATGCCGTCAGTACCGGTAGGTTATTTTGAAAATCTTGCAGACAACATCCTGCTTCGTATTAAAAAAGAAGTGCCACAGGAAACAGCGCTAGTTTCTGAACTGTTAGCCGGCATCGGTCGTAAGAATATCTATACCGTACCCGCCGGATATTTTGAAACATTACCAGCGCAAATGCTCGAAAGGATTAAAAGTTCTGATGCAAGTGTTGCGGTTGAAACTGCCGCTATTTCCAGCCTCGTAGCGGGTATTGGCAGGCAAAATGTGTATAGCCTTCCCGCTGGATACTTTAACAAAGTGGACACTGGCATACTGGCTAAGCTTCAAGCTGTGAATGAAGTAGCCGAAGAAACGACTGAGCTTTCTAACCTGGTAGCTGGCATAGGTAAGCAGAATGCTTACAAGGTTCCGCAGGGTTATTTCGAAAACCTGCCTGCAGATATTTTGCAAAAGCTTAGGCCAGTTGGCAAAGTCATCAGCATGAAGCCTCGTATTGCTGCGTTTAAATATGCCGCGGCAGCAGTGGTTACCGGCATCATTGCCATCAGTGCATTTTTTATGTTGAATAATAACAACGATACTCAAAGCAAGGAACAGGTAGCAGTGATAAAAGAAGCAAATAAAATAATTGAAACAGATAGTTTTGATAAAGAGATGAACAATATTTCGGATGCAGCAATTGTTGCTTTCCTGGAAAATAAGGGGCAGGATGTAGAAGCTTCGCTGGTAGCATCTTTGGCAGATGATAAAAATCTACCGGAAGCAGATGAATACCTGCTTAATGAAAATACGCTTGATGACGTTTTGAGTACCCTCGATTTGAACAACTAAAAATTACTCTCATGAAAAAATTTATACTATCACTTGTTATATTCGCCGGCTTTGCGGCACAGGCACAGCCTGGCAACGACAGGCAGGAAAAAGTAGAGGCTCTTTACGTAGCTTATATGACAAGGGAATTGAACCTTACAGAAGAGGATGCCCAAAAGTTTTGGCCGGTGCATTCGCAATTTGATAACGAAATTAGGGCGCTGAGGATGGAATCGTCTGAGCTGGACAGGCAACAGGCTGTGCTCAACATTAAAAAGAAATACCAGGATCGCTTTACCCGTATTTTGGGTGCAACCCGTACCAACGATTTCTTTGTGAAAGATGGGGAGTTCAGAAAGAAACTGGTAGAACGCCTCAAAAAAATGCGACAGCAGAACCCTGGAAATAGCAGGCCTTTCAGACAATAAAGAAACAAAATTTGATATAATGTAAAACCCCTTTCACAAGGGGTTTTTTGCTGCGCTGTGTTTTTAAGCAGGTGTCTGTTAAAAAACTATGAATGGTGTCTTTATATCGTGGTAAAATAGCATCGTCCAATGTTCTTCCTGCGCTTGTTTCCACCATTGACTTCTAAGTTCCATAGCCTTTTTACCATCGTAGTCGTATTTAGCTACAAACCTGCTTTTCATTTGCTGCAGTTGTGGGGCCACG
>JANPJW010000224.1:0-6353 GCA_031425715.1 Chitinophagaceae bacterium
AATTTCACCTGCACCAGTGGTGCTTTGAAAGTTACAACCCGCATAAGAATTTGTAGCGCCGCTAAATGCCGGGAAAACTGTGGCATTTCCCTGGAACCATGTACCTGCTCCCAGGGGATTACTCAGATTTTGCCTTGCCCAGCCAGTAGGTAATACGGTTGTAAAACCTTCGTTTATTAAAACCTGTGCTTTTGTTGTTTGGGAGGCCAGACCCAACATGATGAATGCAAGCGCAACCGAACATAATTTTTTGTAGTAATGTTTCATGTGCAAAATTTTGTTGAGAGAAATCAGTTAGTGATGAGATTTAATTTGCTTTTTTCTTTTTAGATCCATTAAGGTCATCATGCTTGGCTTCGCTTGCAGGAGTGTGAGCAGAGGCTGTTCTTAAAGACTCGAAATGTTTCTGTTTGGCTTTTACTCTTTCAGCCATGTCGGCCTGGTCGTCCTTAGGTAAGTTTGATGGTGCCGTTAAGCTTACATTCTTTTTTTTTGCCCCTGTTTTAGCAGGTTCCTGCGCCATAGCCACACTAGAAAGGCACAAACCAGTAACAAGCGTGAGTAAGATTTTCTTCATGATGTAAAATTTTGTGTAAAAAAAGGTTTCTCAAATATATACTAATCGCCCCACTATAGAAAAAATATGTTAATCTTTTGTAGCCACATTTTATGACCCTCATCTTCTTCCATCCAGATAGGGGATGCGCACATAATTTCATTTGTCCATTTTGTGATTAGAATAGAGAAATGGCTTACTTTAGCCCCGAGTTTTCTTGATTAATTTTCGGAGATGAATCGATTTCTTGCTTATTTTAAAGAGTCCCGCTTTGTAAAAGGCGTCATTTATGCTATTGTAGGAGTGTTTACTTATCCCGGCTTAAATATTATCAACAAGCTTGATATAAGAGGCACAGAACACCTGGAAAACTTGCCTCACCGCAACGTTCTTTTTGTGAGCAATCATCAAACTTATTTTGCAGATGTGATGACGTTTATTCATATTTTTTGTGCAGTAAGCTGGCGCAAAAAAAACAGGCTGGGTTTGCCCTTCTATTTACTATGGCCCTATACCCGGGTTAACTATGTGGCCGCAGAAGAAACCATGAAAACAAGCTGGCTTACCAAACTTTTCCTGATGGCCGGTGGCCTGACGGTAAAACGTACCTGGCGCTCCGAAGGCTCAGAAGTAAGAAGGGGCCTCGATCCATCGGACACAAGGAAAATTACAGATGCACTTAATAAGAACTGGGTCATCACTTTCCCGCAGGGAACCACCAAACCCTTTGCACCCGGCAGAAAAGGTACTGCTTACATCATTAAACAAACACGACCCGTTGTAATACCAGTGGTGATTAGTGGATACTGGAGAGCGTTCAATAAAAAGGGATTGAAGTTTAAAAAGAAGGGCTCCCAATTATCTGTGACATTTAAAGAGCCGTTGCAAATAGATTACGAGGATACCAATGAAAATATTTTGGAAAAAGTGATGGATGCCATTGAGCAAAGCAAAAAGTTTATGCTTAAAAGCAAGCACCATTTGATGAATAAAATGGATAAATAGGTTTCAGGGTTCAAAGTTCAAGGCTCAAATTTCAAAAGCTCAAAGTCGATGTTCGGGGCAAGTTTGCAGGTTAGAGTCGTAATATTATTTCTACAATGTAGAGAAATTAATAACCAATCCAGCAATCCACTAATCCAGCAATTCACTAATCTACAGATCCACTAATCTACTAATCACCATTCACCCCCCGGCTTTATTTCACAAACAAAGCTTTCAGTTCCTGCGCCTCTTCCGGCTTCATTTTTCCGCCCAGTATCAAACGTAGTTGTCTTCTCCTGAGTGCTCCTTCAAATAATGCTATTTCCTCCGTGGTCTCAGGAATGAGTTTATTTACTGGTCGGGGTTTTCCGTTGGGGTCCAATGACACAAATGTGTAATAGGCTTCGTTGCTTTTGTATTTGTACTGCTGAATGGCATCTTCGCCCCATACCCTCATATGTACTTCCATGCTGCTGTTAAACGCACGGGTTACTTTTGCTTCAATATGCACTACGTTCCCGATCTTAATGGGAGTTTCGAAAGAAATATTATCAACCGATGCTGTTACAACCGGTGCAGCACAATGCTTCATAGCAGCAAGCGCTGCCGCAATATCCATCCAATACATCAGGCGACCCCCCATCAGGTTTCCAAAATTGTTGGTATCATTTGGGAGTACCAATTCTGTCATTATTACCAGCGACTCACTTGCTTTTTTTTCCATCTCTAAATTTTTGCAAATATAGTACAACGATTATTGCATAGGCGAGTACATGTGTTTAATTGAATTTGCTATCTCGTATTTGAGTGCAACATCTCTGTAAGAAGAAGCTATCTGCATAATGTCTCACTCATTTGATTACCAATAAAACTTTTCACCCGCTACTTTCAACATAGAGCAACAAGGCACTGTGGAACTATCTTTTGTGGCTCATTTCGTTTGCGGATCATGGAGCATAAGTATGATGATTGTTTACAATGTTGTTATTTAGTGATGGCTTTTAAACAAAAGCCACATGCCATTGTTTAGGGGTATAAAATCAAAACATATGGAAGGCTTAAAAGGGAAAAATATTTTAGTAGTTGGAGCCACGGGTGGCATAGGTTCGCACACAGTCAGATTACTGGCTACCAGCGGCGCTAATCTTTTCCTCGCAGGAAGAAATGAGGTGAAGCTGAAAGAAGTGGCACAGCAAAATCAAATTCCAGTTGAAAGAACTTTTGCACTCGATATTTCAAATGCAGCAAGTGTAGCGTCTTTAAAAGAAAAGTACCATCAACAGTTTGCCAGCATCGACATCCTGGTGAACGCTGCGGGTATCGGGATCATCAAGCCGATGGATACCTTAACAGATGCAGATTTTGTGCAAACAATCAATGACAATCTGGTTGGACCATTCCTGCTGGTTAAAGCATTTTTGCCAGCCATGAAGGAAGTAAAAAAGGGTTTGATTATAAATATACCCGGGGTACTCGGCAAAGTGCCCATGGCTGGAGCCGCTGCTTACAGTGCCAGTAAATATGGGCTGGTAGGTATGATGCAAAGCATCAGGGAAGAATTGAAAAGAACGGATATCCGGATCACCAATTTATTTCTTGGTGGCGTAGATTCTCCTTTTTGGGATAACATAGATTTAAGAGTTCAACGGGAAAAAATGATACAGGCAGAAGAGGCGGCAAAAGCTATCTGGTTTTTATGTCAGCAACCCTCTAGTGCAGTAGTAAGCGAAATGGTTTTGCAACCATTCAATCACCAGGCAATCTGATCACAATCAGCTACCCATATATTTGGTAGTTCGTTTGCTAAAGCAGAATTTTGTGCTCCAAATTGCTCACATGATATCATTCGATAATACGGAATATGCCTTTGAATACAAGACCTTAAACGAACTAAAAAAAGCTCAGTTTCTTTTTTCGGCCATGGGGAATCCCGCCTTGCTCAAACTGGGTCTTGCTGTGGCACCAGTTGCCATTCGCTGGAATATCCCTTTTACAAAGCCGTTGTTGCGTTCTACCATCTTTGATCAATTTGTAGGTGGTGAGACCCTTCAGGAAACTGCGCTTGTTGCAAACAAGCTTGAAAAGTATCATGTGAAAGTGATACTCGATTATGGAGTGGAAGGCGGTGCAGATGGCGAAGCTGGTTTTGAGGAATCGACTCAGGAATTTATAAAAGTGATTGACTATGCGGCAACGCAAAAAAACATCCCTTTTATGAGTATAAAGGTTACTGGCTTTGTGCGGTTTGGTTTGCTGGAAAAACTTGACGCCAATATGCACGGCATAGAAGGCACATTAATAAAACGCTATCACCAGTCCATCGAACAATTATCGGTGCCTGAAAAAGAAGAATGGAAGCTTTGTGTGAGCCGTTTAAAACGTATTTGCGAAACCGCAAATGCAAAAAATATTGGCGTGTTGGTAGATGCAGAAGAAACCTGGATACAAGATCCCGTAGATGCTATGACCATGCTGATGATGGATGAATACAATAAAGACAAAGCGGTAGTTTACAACACGCTTCAATTATACAGGCATGACAGACTTGCTTTTTTAAAAGATAGTTACGCTGCAAGCAGAGAACGGAACTTTATACTGGGTGCAAAATTGGTTAGAGGTGCTTACATGGAAAATGAAAGAAAGCGTGCCGTAGAAAAAGGTTATCCATCGCCCATCCAACCCGACAAGGCATCCTGCGACAGGGACTACGACCTTGCCACAGAGTTTTGCATCACTCACCTGGAAGATTTGTGTGTGATAATAGCCTCCCACAATGAAAGAAGTAATTTGGATGCAGCCCATTTGCTCGACAAGCGTGGCCTTCCCCACAACCATCCGAATATTCATTTTTCCCAGTTATACGGCATGAGCGATCACATTACTTTTAATCTTGCCAAGAGCGGCTGCAGTGTGAGTAAGTATTTGCCCTTTGGTCCTATCAAAGATGTGATACCCTACCTGATGCGGCGGGCCCAGGAAAACAGTTCTGTAGCCGGACAAACCGGAAGGGAATTGGGGCTTATAAAAAAGGAATTGCAAAGAAGAAAAACACAGCATTAATTTTATTGCACTTTTACGATGCTGTTGCCTGCAAGGGCAAAAACTGCGTCGTGTGCCGTAGGTTTGATGGGATGGGTACCGGTGAATTTACCAAATGCTGGTAGCACTGCATACTGCCTGTTAAAATAGAAACATGGTAAACGCAATGATTGTTTTCCCACACCTCGCATTGTAATGCCCGGATGGATGTGGCCGCTGAAACAATAATTTTCATCGTCATCAGCAAGATCGCAAATATCATGTGTGAAGATAAAAGGATCCACCTGGTAGGAACCATTATGCGTTTGAATTCCTGCTTCGGCATATTTATCTGCCTGTAAAATATCATGATTACCCAACACAAGATCTATTTTAAGATCTGGCAGGGTTTGTCTCCACTTTAAAAATAAGTCATGTTCTTTATTGGAATGGCTGTGAAAAAGATCGCCTACTATAATAAGACTTGAGGGTTTGTAAAATTGTATTTCTGCAAATAGTCGCTGAATGTCTTCGCTTAGCATATTTTGAGGAATGCCAATGCCATTTTTCCTAAAATGGCCGCTCTTGCCCACATGGAGATCTGATAATATCAATGATTTTTGTTCTTCCCAAAAAACAGTGCGGTTGGCACTTAATAAAAAATGATTGTTAAGGATACTGTGGGTGAGGTAAGTTGTCATTGCTGCAAAAATATTGCTTCCGGGGCTCTTTATATTTGGTTTTGTTTTATTTTTTTAGTTCGTAATTTGCCTAAAACTAAAACTAACATGAGCAATCAAGATTTTCACAAAGACTCTTTAAACGATGCGGAATTTGGCAAACCAGCTTTGCCTGGGGGCCTAAACGTATTAACCATCCTAACTTTTATTGGATCCGGTATACAATTATTTTTAGTAGCGATTGGTTTTTTTAGTGCCCAAAAAAGCTACGATGAAAAAGACAAAATGCTGGCACAAATGAGCAGTCCTGAAATGCCTGGGTTTCTAAAAGCCATGATGCCGAATCCTGCAAATTATGAAGAAATGGTAACCAAAAGTTTGGAGAATCGTCTTCCTATTTTGATTCTGGGCGTGGTTGCGGTAGCCCTTTGCGTGTATGGTGCCATTCAAATGCGCCAGCTAAAAATGCAGGGCTATTTATTTTACCTGGCTGGGCAACTATTGCCTTTCTTATCTACTGTATTATTTTTGGGTATGTTTATGTTCGCAGGTGTAGGCTTTGCAGTAGCCACTGCTATAACTCTTTTGTTTATTTTGATGTATACCCTCAACAGGAAGTATCTGATTAACTAATTCATTGTATTGACTTATTGTATAAATAGCCACCTTTTTTGGGCGGCTATTTATATGAAATATAGTTTGTAACAAAGAAGAGGGCTGCACGGTTAACCTTGCACAGCAAAGCTTTCCCTAATCTTACTGGTAAGATCAGCTTCGATCATGCGACAGGCGATCATGATCATATTTTTAAAGGCTGTGGCATGGGAAATGCCATGCCCGATTATAACCGGTTTGGCTACACCCAAAACCGGCACACCACCCTGCGCTTCAAAATTAAAACGATCAAAGTGTTCATCTTTGATGTTTCGCCGCTGGGTGATATCAAAAATGCTTTCGGCCAGTTTTAGAACGACATTGCCGGTGAAGCCATCGCATACCATGATATCAGCTTTATCCATCAGGATATCTCTGCCTTCGATATTGCCTACAAAATTGATGAGTTTATTTTCTTTTAAAACAGGGTAAGTGGCTTGTGCCAGTATATTTCCCTTTCC